>JASHXZ010000369.1 GCA_030043285.1 Xanthobacteraceae bacterium
CGACGCCAAGATCCTCTGGAAATACGAACCGAAGCAGGATCCGAGCGTCATTCCGGTGATGTGCTGCGACACCGTAAACCGCGGCGTCTCGTACGCCGACGGCAAGATTTTCCTGCACCAGGCCGACGACAAGCTGGTGGCGCTCGACGCCAAGACCGGCAAGGAAGTTTGGACCGCGGTCAATGGCGATCCGAAGAAAGGCCAGACCGGCACTTCGGCGCCGCTCGTCGTCAAGGACAAAGTTCTGGTCGGGACCTCCGGAGGCGAATTCGGCGTGCAATGTTCAGTTGCCGCTTACGACATCAATTCCGGCAAGCTGGTTTGGCGCGCCTATTCGGAGGGACCGGATGATCAAATCCTGGTCGATCCGCAGAAGACCACTGCACTCGGCAAGCCTGTCGGGCAAGACTCGAGCCTGAAGACCTGGCAGGGCGATCAGTGGAAAATCGGCGGCGGCTGCACCTGGGGCTGGATCTCGTACGATCCCGAACTGAACCTCGTCTATTACGGCTCGGGCAATCCGTCGACCTGGAATCCCACGCAGCGTCCCGGCGACAACAAATGGTCGATGACCATCTGGGCGCGCAACCCGGAAACCGGCGTCGCCAAATGGGTCTATCAGATGACGCCCCACGACGAGGGGGACTACGACGGCGTCAACGAAATGATCCTGACCGACCAGCGCATCAATGGCAAAGAGCGAAAGCTCCTGACCCACTTCGATCGCAATGGTCTTGGCTACACGCTCGACCGCGAGACCGGTGAGCTCCTGGTCGCCCAGAAGTTCGATCCGAAGGTCAATTGGACCACCGGCGTCGACATGAACAAGAGCTCGCCCAACTACGGCCGTCCGGCCGTGGTGTCGAAATATTCGACGCAGGCTGGCGGCGAAGATCACAATACGACCGGCATCTGCCCGGCCGCGCTGGGATCGAAAGACGAGCAACCGGCAGCCTATTCGCCGGAGACGCAGCTGTTCTACGTCCCGACGAACCACGTCTGCATGGACTATGAGCCGTTCCGCGTCAGCTACACGGCCGGTCAGCCGTACGTTGGAGCGACCCTCGCCATGTATCCGCCTCCCGGCGACCAGAACATGGGTAACTTCATCGCCTGGGATGGCAAGACCGGAAAGATCGTCTGGTCCGATCCCGAGCTGTTCTCGGTGTGGTCTGGCGCGCTCGCGACTGCCGGCGGCGTGGTGTTCTACGGAACGCTGGAAGGCTACCTCAAGGCGGTCGATGCCAAGACGGGCAAGGAACTCTATAGGTTCAAGACCCCGTCCGGCATTATCGGCAACGTCATGACGTATCAGCACGGCGGCAAGCAGTACGTCGCGGTGCTCTCGGGCGTCGGCGGCTGGGCCGGAATTGGCCTCGCAGCCGGCCTCACCGATCCGCACGCCGGATTGGGCGCAGTGGGTGGTTACGCCGCACTGAGCAACTATACGGCGCTGGGCGGACAGCTCACGGTGTTCACGCTGCCTTGACAGGTAGCGAAGCAGACCTGAAAACCCTCCGGCGCGTCATCGCGGGCGCGCCGGAGGTAGCTTTTGTCTCTTCATCTCCGTTATTCGTAAGGATTCGGCCCGTGAAATTACGTGCTGGCGCAGCGGCCGTGTGCTCGCTTACCGTCGCAGTAATGTGCAGTAGCGTTGCGATGGCCGCTGGGCCGGGAGACCCCGCCGCCGTCAAGAACCAGGATGGAAAATATTACGACCAACAAGGTAGTCCCACCTACAGCATCAAATCGGACGGCACCGTCGACTGGTACACTTATTCGGGCTTCCGCCGGTACAGTTCCGAATGCCTTCGCTGCCATGGTCCGGATGGCGCAGGCTCTTCCTACGCGCCCAATCTGACGGACTCCCTCAAGACATTGAGTTACGCCGACTTCCTTGGCGTGGTTGCCGGCGGCAAAAAGGACGTCAATGCGGCCAGCGATCTTGTGATGCCGTCGTTCGGCGTCGACAAGAACGTCATGTGTTATGTAGACGATATCTACGTCTACCTCAGAGCGCGCGCCAACGGCGCCGTTGGTCGTGGACGCCCGACAAAGCACGAAGAGAAACCGGCCGCCGCCCAAAAGTGGGAAGATTCCTGCATGGGCCCCGCCTAAACCGGGTGATGAGTGAAGACCGCTGAAAGAACGACAGGGCGCTGCGCGACGATTTGCTTCGCCATCTGTTGCGCCACGACCGCCGTGGTGGCGCCAGTCAAATCGTTCGGGCAAGCCGGCGGCGTGTTGCAGGGCGGCTTGGAATTGGTCGACCCGAAAGTCCTGCGGGTCTGCGCCGATCCCAATAATCTGCCGCTGTCGAACGACAAGGGCGAAGGCTTCGAAAATAAGCTCGCAGAACTTTTCGCCGGCAAGCTCAATAAGAGCTTGGCGTACACCTATTATCCGCAAGCTACCGGGTTCGTGCGCATGACGCTCGGATCCTATCGTTGCGACGTCATCATGGGCTTCCCGCAAGGCGACGACCTCGTGGAAAGCACCAATCCTTACTATCGGACCGGATATGCGCTGGTGGCCAAAGCAGACAGCCCGCTCGCCGGCGTGGATTCGCTGGCCGACGCCCGCCTGAAAGGCAAACGGCTGGGCATCGTCGCCGGCACGCCCCCGGCGACGTACTTCGTCATGGATGGATTGATGGAGAAGGCAAAGTCCTATCCGCTGGTCGTCGATACGCGTTACGACTCATCGCCTCTGGCGATGACCCATGACATCGAGTCGGGCGCGATCGATGCCGGCGTTTTGTGGGGCCCGATTGCCGGGTACTACGCGTCCAAGGCGAACCCGCCGATGCGTGCGACACTGCTCCTGAAGGAAAAAGGCGGACCGCAACTTATTTACCGGATCGTCATGGGTGTCCGGCCATCGGATTCGAATTGGCGGAGGCAGCTGAACCAGCTGATCGCCGATAACCAGCCGGCAATCAACAAGCTGCTGCTTGATTACGGTGTGCCCATTCTCAACGAGCAGGATCAGCGCATCACCGCCGACACTCTCACGCAAAAGCCGTGATGCGGCCATGAGGCGTGTTGCCGTCGCGACGTTGGGTGCCTTCGCCCTCGCCGGAGGCGTTGCATGGGCGCAGCAGACGCCGCAGCAACCGTCAGGCTACCGCATGAACGACTACCGCGGGCCGACGCCAGCGACGCTTGCTGGCGCCCGCGTCGTCACGACTGCGGAGGCCGCTGGACTGTGGAAGGCAGGCGCCGCATTCGTCGATGTCCTGCCGCATGCCCCGCGCCCGGCCAATTTGCCGCCGGGCACCATCTGGCGCGAAAAACCGAGGATGGACATTCCGGGCAGCATGTGGCTTCCAGATACCGGCTATGGCGCCCTTGCGGCGGTCACTGAAAAATATTTTCGCGACGGTCTCGCCAGCGCCAGCGGCGGCGATCCGAAGCGTTGGCTGGTCTTCTACTGCTTGAAGAATTGTTGGATGTCCTGGAACGCGGCCAAGCGCGCGTTGAGCATCGGCTATAAGAACGTTGTTTGGTATCCGGATGGCACTGATGGCTGGCAAGCCGCCAAGCTCCCGCTGCGCGAAGCGAGTCCCGCGCCGGCGGAGTCGGAATAGCCGCCGCTCAGTTGAGCGTCTGCTGGATTGCCCGCGCCAGCGCGAAAATGCGGTGCTCGATCGTGGTCGGCACATCGCAAACGTAGCGGATCGTTTTGCGGCGATCCTCGAAGATTCGCGTGCTCCACTCGATTTCACTACCGAGCGTTTTGATCTTTCCCTGATCCGCGTCCGGTTTGTCCTCCAGCGTGTGCATAGTGTTGACGTCGGCTTCGATCTTACCGGCCAAATCCATCTCTTTCCGGGACACGCGCTCGAGGCCGTCCATGACGTCGCTGCGCTGCGCGCTCAGTGTATCAAACACTCCGGCAAAGACCTCCTTGGCCTTCTGCTGCTTTTCATCGGCAGTGCCGGTGATGAACTCGGCAATCGCCTTCTGCGCGGCGTCCATGGGCGTGCGCCGCGCCGCGATCAGGTCGACGAGATCCTTGACCTTGGGGTCGTTCTGCCAGCGATTGCCGACGTCGGCGATCGACGGGCCATCCCACATCGACGCAGTCGACAATTCCGGCACTTTCGGTTGAACGCACGGCCAATCCGGATAGCGCGGGTCGGTGGCCCGCGCCGGCACGATGAGCGCGCCCGCGATCACGAATAGGATGAAGAAAAATCCAGCGTGCTTCATCCGCGTTCCTCCGCCATTCTGTATTCAATGGTCCGACATGGCGATGCCCCACGGCAGCTCGCCGACCTGAACCGTATTGACGACCTTGAGCGCAGCGACGTCGATCACCGATACGTCGTTCGATACGCCATTGGCCGTCAGCAAATATTTACCGTCTGGCGTGAACGCCATGTGCCAAACCCGCTCGCCGACCAGAAGATATTTGATGACTTTATGGGTCTTCACGTCGACCACGGCGACGTGATTGGCCGGCCCAAGCGCGATAAAGGCCAATTTACCGTCGGTCGTAATATCGATCCCGACCGGCTGGATCGGGTCCGGGCGCATGCCGGGAATCGCAAATTCGATTTTCTGTGTGACGACGCGTTTGACCGGATCGATGACGCTGACCGTCCCGCCGACCTCGGACGAGACCCACAGTTCCGATCCATCGGGAGTGAACGCCGCGAAACGCGGCCGCTGGTCGACCAGAACGCTGGCCACGACTTCGTGCTTCGCCGGATCGATGAAGTGGGCCATGTTGGTGGTTTCCGACGTGTTGATCAGAATCTTGCCATCGGGGCTTATGGCCATTCCCTCAGGCTCGACGCCGACCTGCACCGCACCGATTTGCGCCCGGCGCGCAATGTCGATGATCGTGACCGTGTTGTCGTTCTCGTTGGCGACGTAGAGAATCTTGCCATCGGGGCTCGCGGTGAAAAACTCCGGATCCGGACCGGAAGGCAGCGTGTCGGAGACCGTGTTTGTGCTGGTATCGATCATCTGGATCGTGTCGTCGTCGCCGCAGGCGACCAGAACATATTTCTGATCTTTGGTATACGCGATGCCGCGCGGCCGCTGCCCGACCTTGATCGTTTTCACCACCTTCCAGGTATCGGTATCGATGAGAGAAACCGTGTTGCTCTTCTCATTGGCAACATAGGCGCGATAGGCGCTGGCTTGGCCGCCAAACAATAGCGCAAGGGCGATGCCGAGAATGAACCGAAGCCACATTCGTCTGATCTCCGACTACTTGAGCTTACACTTCGTCTCCGGACGGTCGATGCCCAACGTGTCGAGTTCCGAATATTGATGCAAAAAGCCCTCTTGCGGCGATACCGATACCACCGTGCGGCCGTCGGCAAGAAGGATGGGCTGGCGCAGCTGAAGGTCCCAATCGCGCACCGTTAGCTTGCGTCCCTTGAACGCCGCCAAGGCGAAGTCTGGCCCCTCCATGTACTTGAGGATGGCCTTGGCGTCGTCGGAATTTGCATGCGAAACCGCCTCGCCAACCATCCGTACCGCCATCCACGCCTGCATGTCGAGCGCCGTCATCCAACGCGAAAATTTCTTTTCGAACCGGCTTTGCAGCTGGATCGCACCCCACTGGTCGAACGCGGGGTCCCAAGTGGTCGGTTCAAGGCCGGCTGACCCGGCGACCGGTCGCGGCTGGCTGGTGCGGTAGGGCATGTAGTCGGCAAACACCTGGCTCTCGTCGGCGGCGACCAGCACGTCGTAGTCCGGGGCCGATTGGGTGAACAGCGGGATCTGACTTTGGATCTGCACCAAGCCACTGTCGGTACGCCGCGCGCCGCCGGTGTCCTTGAATTCGCGTTGCTGCACGATCTGGGCGCCGAAACGTGTCGCCGAACGCCGCAGCGCATCGGCGAACAACTTGTCGTGCGCATGAGAGCCCACCACGAGCAGCCAGCGCGTCCAATGTTTCCAGACCAGATATTGCGCCAGCCCGTCCGCCAGCATGGCGCGGCTCGGCGCGGTATGAATCACGTTAGCCCGACAATCCTCCTGGCGCAGCCGATCGTCGGTCGCTCCGGCATTGAAGAAGAAAAGCCCGCGTTGGCGGCCGGCATCGGCAGCCTTGAGCAGCATGCCTGCCGGCAAGTCGGTCACGATCAGCGAGATGCCGCTATCGGCGAGCTTCGCCACCGCAGCGGCGGGATCGTCGTTCTCTTTCAGCAAAACCTCTTGCAGCGAGAACGACTGCTTGAGGAACTTGCCGGTCGTGTTGTTGTCATCGATCGCGAGTTCCGCGCCGGCAACGCCGTCGTTTGCGGCAGGCATCGCGATGAGCGAGATCGTTTCGGTCTTGTCGGCTGTGCCAAGGTACCCGATCTTGACGTTGAGCCCGTCGGCCGCCGGCGCTGCCGATATTGCCACCAGCAGGAAGACGGCGATCCAGAATCCACGCAGCACGCCCAGTCTCCTCCGGTTCGTTCGCCCCCGCTAACCCATTACGATACTTGGAATTATCGCTTCTTTCATGTACGCTTCGCAAGCCTACCGAACCGCTCACCGACGCGCAACACACGAGAGCGTCATGCATGGCCGTTGGACAATCGCGATCGCCGTGCCGCTTGCCGCTTTGCTCGTCGATCGGTTGGTTCGCTATGACCTCTTGGCGCTTGGCGGAGCCTTTCGATGACACTCTTGCTCGCCAGCGTCACCAATACGCAAGAGGCGGAAATCGCGCTCGCTCACGGCGCCGACATCATTGACGTCAAGGATGTCCGCAGTGGGTTTGGCGCCGCCGATCCGGACTTGGTCGCGGCGACGATCGATGCGGTGGCACGGCAGCGGCCGGTCAGCGCGGTCATTGCCAGCCGGGAGATGGCGCCGGAAACCGTTCTGCGCGCGGCCGATGCAATGGCCAAAGCGGGCGCCAGCTATATCAAGGTTGGCCTTTACCCCGATCCCAAGCGCCGCGACTGTATACGCGCTCTCGCCGCATTGGCCGGCAAGGTGCGCCTTATCGGGGTCATGTTTGCCGACCGCGAGCCCGACCAAGCCCTCGTTGCGGTCATGGCGGACAATGGCTTTTTCGGGGTCATGATCGACACGTTCCAAAAAGACCGCGGGCGCTTGTTCGATCATATGGACATTGCAGCGATCGGACATTTCACCGACAGAGCGCGCAGCGCCGGACTCATGGTCGGACTGGCGGGTTCACTGGAGCCGCCGGACATCCCGCGGCTGCTGCTGACAATGCCTGACGTCCTTGGGTTCCGGCGCGCGCTTTGCACGGGTGAGGACAGGAACGCGCCGCTGAGCGCTGAGGCCATCGATATCGTACGCGGGCTAATTCCAAAGGATCTGCGGCGGATCGATGCCGGCAGCCCAGCTTCGTCCAAACTCGACTATCGTCTGCTCGCGGCGCGCGGTTATTCGCTCGAGCCGAACAAGGACGACGGCAGCGACCGCATATTTTTGAGCGATTTCGTATTACCCGTGCACATCGGAGCCTATACGCACGAGCGGGGCAAACCGCAAAACGTTCGATTCAATGTAGATGCCAGAGTGCGTCGCGCCGACCGTCTGGCAGAGGACATGCGCGATGTCGTCTCCTACGACCTGATAGCCGACTCGATCCGAATTATTGCCGCGCAGGAACACATTGCGCTCGTCGAAGCGCTCGCCGAACGGATTGCCGCACTCATCTTGACCCATCCGCGGGTAACAAGCGTCACGGTTCGTGTGGAGAAGCTTGAATTGGGATCGGGGGCGGCGGGCGTTGAGATCGTGCGCCACCGCCCTACCGAGATCGCCAAGGTGCATCATCTCTATCCTGCAGCGACCGCAGCGACCGATCCGAAAGTCGCGACCTGATGGGCGAAGCCGAGGGGCCCGTCGTCGTCAAGCTTGGCGGCAGTTTGGCCTTCTCGCGGAATTTGCAACAATGGATCGTGGCCTGCACGACCTGCGCGGGTCGTGTGGTCATTGTACCGGGCGGCGGACCTTTTGCCGACACGGTGCGATCCGCACAAGCGCAGATGCAATTCGATGATCTGGCCGCGCACCAGATGGCGGTGCTGGCGATGGAGCA
>JASHXZ010000124.1 GCA_030043285.1 Xanthobacteraceae bacterium
GTCCTTCATACGCTCTCACCCGTTTTGCAAGGCGTTCGCACGGAGGCGGGAAAGACCTTCACAGCAGCAGCGACTGTTAGATCAAGACTGCCAACGCTTATCCGCTCGCAGGTAACTATCCCGCGGCACGAATATCAAATCGGCTTGCCAAAGGGTCGAGTCTAGAGGGCGGCGATGCAGGCCGCAGATGTCGTAAGCAACAAAGTTATGATCGTGCAAAAAAGCGACTACATCATCAAACAAGTGAACGCCTTTATGTATGTCGATTAAATTCATTTCGGCAAGGATGACGTCGATGCTGGGTAACGTTGCTTTCGCGCCGTTGAGAATTTCAAACTCAAAGCCTTGAACGTCCAGCTTTAGGAAGGTCGGAGGCTGTAAATCGATGCTCGCGACAAGCTCATCGATCGTTGTCATGGGATATGATCTTAAAGCAGCAGCCTGCGGAATGTGCTCTTCCAAAACAGATGACGCTGTCTCCATTTCGTGAAACGGCACCGCATCCTTCGCTTCCGCACCGAGCAGCGATTGAATCACCTCGGCATTGCCATCTGCTGCGCACCACGCATTCAATTCTTCAACACGATGAGGCAGAACCTCAAAGCACGTTAATCTTGCACCCGGCCAAATCCGGCGGCACATTTTTGCGAATTCGCCGGAATACGCGCCTACATCGAAAATGTGCGCCGGGACAAAGTTCCTGCGTAACAGCCGTTCCAGCGCCAGTGGCACCTCCGGCACGTCGTAATGCCGCGTTATATGGTGACGTATGATGCCTTTCAACTTCGCCAGCATACTAGATACGATATTCGTCGATGGTCGTACGCCGCGCACACAAAGCGGAGGCAACGGCACTCCGCAAAGTGCATTCGCAGCGTTCCCAGCAAAAGAACTCCTGTGCCATTTGTAATGCTGCCGCTTTGGCGCGACGCAGTCGCTCCGGCGATTCGAGCAGCAGGGCAAGCACCTGCGCGAGTGCCCGCGGATTGCCGGGGTCATAAAGCGAAATGGCGCCGGGGACCCGGGCGGCGACTTCGCGCTGGCCAGCGGTATCACTGGCGACAACCGCCAAGCCGCCCACAAGGTAATGGAGGATTTTGTTGGTCACCGTCAGGTCGCGGTTGCGGCAATAAGGCACGTCGCCGGCGAAGCCGATGTCGTGCTCGGCGACACGTGAGGCGAGTTCGCTGTTGGCGACCAGCGGATGGAAGAACAGGCGCTGCTGCCACGCCTGCGGCAAACGGCTCCTGATCCCGGCCTCGAAATCGGCAACGGTACGGCCGCGAAGGTGAACTTCGGCCGGGCTTTCCAGAAGCGGCAGCGCCGCGATCAAATCCTCGATACCGCGGCCGGGACCGAGCGTTTGCGAGTACCAAAAGATCGACGGCAGTACCGGATCGCGGCGATCGCAGCGCCGGCCGTCGAACGTGTGTCGGTCAGCCCACGGGAACGCGTTGTACAGCACGACCGGCGCCTTGCCGCCATAGGCGCCAGCAAGTGCCTCGCTCATGGCGTGCGACGGACACGAGGCGTAGGCCCCGTGCCTGAGCAGCTCGCCTTCCAGGAACCGCAACAGCTTGAGCGGACGGCCGCGGCGCGCTTGCGGCAGCAAATCCTCGGAAAACCAATCTTCCATGTCGACGCCGACGCGGTGGCCCTGGCGCATCAGCTGCCATGCCGCGTACAGGCCCTGCTCCGAATGGGCGATAGAGAGATCGGCCTCGGTCTCACGCGCACGCGCAAGCAATGGCACGACGGCATAGCCGAGCTGATCGGGACTTTCCCGACCGATCGCGCGATGCGCCAGATGCGCGGCCTTGCGCCGGGCGCGGCGCAACCGCCGCGCCGTCGCCGCGTGCCATCCGGATTGCGTGCCATCGAGCACCGGCACGAAGCGGAACGGCGCGCTCTGCAACAAGCGCTGGTCCTGCGCCTTCAAATCGGCATCGAGCCAGGCGCCGAGCACGGCGACATCGTGGCCGGCGCTCGCCAATGTGCCCGCCGCCTTGAGCACGCGCGGATTATGACTGAGGCTGCTGCCGGACAGAATCGCAATGCGCGCCCGCTGCACCTGCGTCACGGCAATGCTCCGGCACGCCGCAGCTTGAAATTATGCCAAGCGCGCTGGCAGTGCCTCCCGAATTTCCAACCAAAACTTTTGGCCAAGAGCTGAAACGCGAGCCCGCCGCCGGGCCGAAGTTCGCTGCCGCCGAACTCGCGCGCGCGCCGTTCCGCCAGCGTCACGAGATCGCGCGCTTCCGGATACGCCGCATAGGCAAAGCGCAGGTAATTGGTCGCGCAAGCCCTTTTCGCGTCCGGCGAACCGCACCGCTGCAACAAACGCCCGCACGACAGATCAATTGCGGTATACGCCGACGCCAGCGCCGCGCGATCGCGCCGCGCGCTTAAGCCGGGTGCGGCGCCGGAGCGGTAAAAGCCGCGCGCATCGCCGCAAAACACCACGGCCGAAGCGGCAAGCACGACTCGGCAGAAATATTCACCGTCATCGGCGAGGCTCAAGGTCTCGTCCCATGGCCCAGCGCCGTCCAACACGGTACGCGGCGCGAGCCAGGCGAAATTCGCCATCATGCCGCCGCCGAGCCAGGAGATGATGAGAAACTCCTCCGGCGCCAAAAAATCACGCCAGACCGGCTCGTTGATGAATGCGGCTTCGTCCGTGCGCTCGCGAAAACGCGCCCAGGCACCCGAGGCGACGGCGCCGGCCGGCGCGTCGGCCAAACGCTCGACCTGGCTGCGGATTTTGTCGGCGTCGAGCACATCGTCGGCATCGAGGAATTGGACGAAATCGCCGCGCGCCCGCTGCAGCCCTACATTGCGCGCGGCAGACGCGCCGCGGCGCGGGCTGTCGATCGCGACCACGCCGCGCGCCTGATAGCCGCGGGCGACATCGCGACTGCTGTCGGTGGACGCATCGTCCACGACGATGATCTCGAGATGCCGCCAAATCTGGCCCAGGCAGGAATCGATTGCCGCGCCGAGCCACGCCGCACCGTTGCGGCACGGGATG
>JASHXZ010000370.1 GCA_030043285.1 Xanthobacteraceae bacterium
GCCTTTTCAGCTCCGCCGGCCGCATTCCACGCGACCGGCTCAATGTCGACGGCGGCGCCATCGGCGTCGGTCACCCGGTCGGCGCCAGCGGCAACCGCATCGTCTTGCACCTGGTCAACGCCATGAAGCGGCTCGGCAAGAAGCGCGGCATCGCCACCGAATGCATCGGCGGCGGCCAGGGCGGCGCGATGCTGATCGAAGCGGTCTGACGGCGCGACCATGACCAGTACACCCGTCCGCAAACCTGCCCTCGCCGTGCTCGGCAAGCGTAACCTGGAACTCGGTCCATTCACACGCGGGGACGCGCAGCAAGAATCCGGGCCGTGGGCGCACTGGCGCGTGCGCACCGACGAAGACGGCATCGTCTGGCTGCTGTTCGATAAGAAGGACGCCAGCGCCAACACGTTGTCCGAACCGGTGCTGGCCGAACTCAACGACATCATCGAGCGGCTCGAACGCGATGCGCCGCGCGGCGTCGTCATTCGTTCGGCCAAAGCCAGCGGATTTATTGCCGGCGCCGACATCGCCCAATTCCGCGGCGTCACCGACGTGGCCGAGCTCGAAACGCAGCTGTCGCGCGGCCATGCGGTGCTCGACCGGCTCGACCGCCTGCCGACGGTCACGATCGCAGTCATCCACGGTTATTGCCTCGGCGGCGGATTGGAGCTGGCGCTCGCCTGCGACTATCGCATTGCCGTCGACGATGCGAGCTTTGGCTTTCCCGAAGTGCTGCTGGGCCTGCATCCCGGCCTCGGCGGCACGGTGCGGCTGCCGCGTCTGATCAATCCCGTGGCGGCGATGACCATGATGCTGACCGGCCGCACTGAGCGCGCCCGCCGGCTGCGCCTGGTCGATGCAGTGACGCAGGAGCGCCACGTGCGCGGCGCAGTGCGCGCCGCCGTCGACGGTGAACTGCACGGCAGCAAGCAGGACTTCGTCGGCACGCTCCTCAACACCAAGCCGGCGCGCCAGCTTCTGGCCCGCCGCATGGCAAGCGAAGCCGCCAGGCGGGCGCCGCGCGCGCATTATCCGGCGCCCTACGCCCTGATTGACCTTTGGGTCGAGCACGGCGGCGACGCCGACGCCATGCAGCAGGCAGAGATCGCCTCGTTCGCCAAGCTTTTGGTCGGCGACACCGCACAAAATCTGGTGCGGGTGTTTTTTCTGCGCGAGAACTTGAAAAAGCTCGCCGGCGGCGATTGGCAGGCCCGCCGCGTTCACGTCGTCGGCGCCGGCATCATGGGCGGCGACATCGCCGCGTGGTGCGCCTGGCAAGGCCTTCTCGTCACGCTCGCCGACACCAATCGCAATGCGATCGGCGGCGCCATCAAGCGGGCCGCGGAGCTTTATGGCAAAATCGGCCGCGACAACCGGCGGCGCGTGCGCGACGCGCTCGATCGGCTGATCCCCGATCTCAAGGGCGATGGCGCAGCGAATGCCGACCTCGTCATCGAGGCGGTGCCGGAAAATCTCGATCTCAAGCGCAAGATTTTTGCCGCCGTCGAGCCGCGCATGAAGCCCGGCGCGATCCTCGCCAGCAATACATCGAGTATTCCGCTCGAAGCGCTGCGCGAAAAGCTGGCGCGCCCGCAGCGATTCCTCGGCATTCACTTCTTCAATCCGGTATCGCGCATGCAGCTCGTCGAGGTGGTCGGCCACGACCAGGTCGCCCCCGAGGTGCTTGCCGAGGCATGCGCCTTCCTTGGCCGTATCGACCGGCTGCCGGCACCGGTGAAGAGCGCGCCTGGCTTTTTGGTCAACCGCGCGCTGACGCCGTATCTGCTCGAAGCTCTGGTCATGCTCGATGCCGGGATGAAAAAGGAGGCAATCGACAAGGCGGCGAAAGATTTCGGCATGCCGATGGGACCGATCGAACTGGCCGACGAAGTCGGGCTCGACGTCTGCCTGCACGTCGCCGAAACGCTGCGCGGCAGCCTGCATCGTGAGATGCCCGAAGCGCCGCAATGGCTGCGCGACAAGGTGGCCAAGGGCGAGCTCGGCAAGAAAAGCGGCAAAGGCCTTTATGATTGGAAGGATGGCCGCGCCGTCAAATCCCACGAGGATGCCGCGCCCCCGGCCGACACGGCCGATCGGCTGATCCTGCCGATGCTCGATGCCTGCGTGACCTGCTTGCGGGAGCGTGTCGTTGCCGACGAGGCTGTGCTCGACGGCGCCATGATTTTTGCCACCGGATTCGCACCGTTCCGGGGCGGGCCACTGCATTATGCCCGGACGCGCGGCATCGCCGACGTGCGGGCCGCTCTCGAGCGGCTCGCCGCGCAATACGGGCCGCGCTTTACGCCCGATCCCGGCTGGGACAGCCTGTCATAGTCGGGGCGCCGGCGCCCGGGCCCTGTCCGAAACGCGCGCAAATGCCCTATGGGCCGCCCTGTCCGAAAATCGCAAATGCCCTGTGTCGGGAAAAAGACATCGGCAAGTCCGCAGAAAAACGATGCACAGCAAATCAGATTGCCGCAATTTCATTCCGCTGATTTGCAGTTTTTTAGGGTTTTTGGCGTCAGGCCGGCAATCTTGACAGGCACCGGCTTGCGCGACGTTGCCGTTACCGCTACATAAGCGCATCGAGTTTTTCGGGCCGAAAGATTTGCCCATTCAGCGACGACAAAGCGGCTGACCGACGATCCTTCACCAAAATCTCGACTAACCGAGCCGGGCGTTCGCGCACGGCTCATATCGACGTGCCTATCAGGAGAGGTGTCTCGTGAGCAACGGAACCGTTAAGTGGTTCAACACACAGAAGGGCTACGGATTTATTCAGCCCGAGGGCGGCGGCAAGGACGTGTTTGTCCACATCAGCGCCGTCGAGCGCGCGGGCTTGCGCGAGCTGAGGGAAGGTCAGCGCGTGTCGTTCGAGATCGTGACGGACCGCAAGACCGGCAAATCGGCTGCCGAGAATCTGAAGACTTCCTGATCGGCATATACGGTCGCCGTCTATTGCGACGTGCGGCCGTTTTAGAAGCAACGGCTGGTCCGCTCACGCGGACCAGATTTATTGATTTTCGCCCGTGCAAGCTGAACGGGTCCAATTTGGTTTGCTGCAGGTAGAGAGAAAGCCGTTCGATCACAACGGCTGACACGACACCATTATCCGCGGCAGCAACACGGCCTAACCCGTAGCTGCGAAGCCTAGTATCGGCACGCCGGAAGCCAACAGGATCAGAACAAGGTTCAGAAGGAGCACGATTGCGGTGCCGACCGCGGCAGCGAGCTGCGTCAGCCGGCCATTGGCAAACGCCCCCATGATGTCCGGCCGCCGCGTGAAAATCAGGAGCGAGATCATCGGCAGCGGCAGTGCGATCGACAACACGACCTGGCTGAGCACCAGCGCCCTCGTGGAATTGACGCCCGCCGCCACCACCGCGAACGCCGGCACCATAGTGACTGCGCGACGCAACCAGATC
>JASHXZ010000371.1 GCA_030043285.1 Xanthobacteraceae bacterium
TACAGCATCATGATCGGCAACAGCGAGCCGACATGGAGCGACGGCGCCGTGCAGTCGAAGCCGATATAGCCGGTGATCCGTGACGAGCGCGCCAGCGCGTCCAGGGCTTCGGGTTCCGAGACCTGGTGAATGAAGCCCCGGCTGGCCAGCACGTTGAGGAATTCGGACTTGTAGGCGCTCATGGTCATTACGGCGGATCGGTGCGCCGCTTCGTGGCGGCGGCGCTGGTTTAACAGGTCCGGCGCGCGATTCAAATTCTCGCCGGCGCCGCCTTTATGCTGGATCGCCTTATTTCGCCGCTGCTTCCTTGAGCGGATCCTTGACGTTCGGGAACGTCTCGAACTGGACCGCCCAGGGCGCGCCGTTCACTTTCTCGACCTTGCTGACATAGACGTTCTGCACGATGTCGCGGGTGCGCGGATCGATCGAGATCGGGCCGCGCGGGCTGTCCCAGCTCATCCCCTTCATGGCGCCGACCACGGCATCGGCGTCAGTCTTGCCGCCGGTCTTTTGCAGCGCCGCGTAGATCACGTGCATGCCGTCATAGCCGCCGACCGAGATGAAGTTCGCCCGGTGGCCGGTCGCCTTCTGATAGGCATCGACATATTGCTTGTTGAGCGCGGAAGCATGCGCCGCCGAATAGATGCCGGCGGTGACGACGCCCATGAGCGTGTCGCCGGTCCCCGGCAAATCGTCGTCGTCGACGATGTCGCCCGGGCCGACCAGCTTGATGCCCGATTTGTCGAGACCGCGCTCGGCGAATTGCCGCGCGAACGGCCCGGCTTGGCCGGCCGGCACGAACACGAACAGCGTGTCCGGATGCAGGTCGGCGGCGCGCTGCAGGAACGGCGCAAAATCCGGATTGGCGAGCGGCACCTTGAGGGTATCGAGAATCTGGCCGCCGCCGTTGGTGAAATGCTGATTGAAGACTTTGCCAGCCTCGGCGCCCGGCGCCCAGTCGGACAGGATCGACACCGCCTTCTTGCTGCCGTTCTTGATCGCCCAGTCGGCGATGATGCCGGACTGCTGGCCGAGCGTGAAACTCGTTCGCACGTAGTAGGGCGAGCGCTCCGTCACCACCGACGTGCCGGACACCATCACCACGGTTGGCACCTTGCCCTGGGTCGCCAGCGGCGCCATCGACATGGCGCTCGGCGTCAGCCCGGCGCCGAGGAAGCTGACGTGATCGTTGACGATCAGCTCCTGGGCGAGCCGCTTGGCATTGTCGGGGACGCTCGCGTCATCGCGGATGATCAGCTCGATCTTCTTGCCGGCGACGGTGTCGCCGTGCTGCGCCATGTAGAGCTTGGTGGCGGCGGCAATTTCGCGCCCGACGGCCGCCGAGGTTCCGGTCATCGGGATGACGACGCCGATCTTGACGGTTTCCTGTGCGACGGCCGGCATCGCGCAAAATCCCGACAGCGCAATGAGGACGGAAACGACCGCAACACGGTTTTGCCGCATATGGCAGGGGCGCATGAATTCGTCTCCTATGGGCGCTTTCGGCTATTGAGCCGGGAATGGGCGCGATTGCAAGTTTGTCCCAGCTATTCCGGGGACATTAACCGCGCCGGGAAATGACACTTTCGTACCACAGTCGCAAAGCAACAGAAGAGACCTTGCGGCCGAAATCGACCTGCGGATTGGTGGTGGAACGATGAAGAACGCGGCAATGCCGGCGGGATCTGCCTCGGCGATGATCGACAAGAGAATCGAGGAGCTTGGAGACTGGCGCGGGAAAACGCTTGCGAGGATACGCGAGCTTATAAAGGAAGTGGACCCGGAGGTCGTCGAAGAGTGGAAGTGGCGGGGAACGCCGGTGTGGTCCCATGCGGGAATTATCTGTACGGGAGAAACCTACAAAAGCATCGTCAAGATGACTTTCGCCAAAGGGGCCGCGTTGAAGGACCCCGCCCATCTGTTCAACTCCAGCCTCGATGGGAATGTCAGGCGCGCCATCGATATCCGCCAAGACGAGAAGATCAACGAAGCGGCCCTGAAGACTCTCATCCGCGCCGCCGTAGCGCTTAATCTCGAGAAAAAGCAGTCTGGATAGATCGCCAACCCCAGCGGTTCGATACGGCCCGGTCCGTCGGACCGGCCAAGGTTGACCGGATGGGCGATCTAGAGCAGGTTCGGCGTGTGGGCGGCCACTCTTCCGTGTCAAGATTCTCATCTAAATCACCGGAATATCAATAAATTCATGTTGGTCAGGGATATCGCAGAGGCCCTCGGGGCAAAGCTCGAAGGCGACGGCGAGATCGCCATCGATCGGCTGGTTCATCCGGCGCGTGCCGAACTGCCGTCGGATCTCGCCATCGCCATGAGCCCGCCTGCCGCCGCTGCATTGGCGCACACCAAGGCGCTCGCCATCCTGGTTGCCGCCGCGGCGCCGCCGCCGGCGCGAGCGTTTTCGGCAATCATCGCGATTACCGAGCCTCGCCTCGCGCTGGCGCGGCTGACTGCCTTGTTCGATCCCGGCCCGCCGCACGAGCGCGGCGTTCATCCGACCGCAATTATCGCCCCCGACGTCGAACTCGGACCGGATGTCTGTATCGGCGCTGGCACGACCATCGGCGCGAGCAGCCGGATCGGCGCCGGAACCACAATCCTGCCGCAGGTGACGTTCGGCGCCGGCGTGACTATCGGCGCCCAGGGCCTGGTTCATTCCGGGGTGCGGATCGGCCACAATTGCCGGATCGGCGATCGCGTCATCATCCATAGCAACGCGGTGATTGGCGCCGACGGCTTTAGCTTTGCACCCGATCTCATGTCTGCGTCCGTCTTTACCGC
>JASHXZ010000372.1 GCA_030043285.1 Xanthobacteraceae bacterium
CAGATAGGTCGCTTCCGGCCGGCCGGCGCCGCGATAGGGTGCTAGCGGCACGCTGTTGGTGAGCACCGCCCGCCCGACCGCGTGCACCGCCGGCACCTGATAGACGCCGGGCGCGAGGCGGAGCGCAAACAGCGGCACCACCATCGCGGCACCGAACACGTGCGAGCCCATATTGTGCAGCGCGTTGACGCGCAGGCCGAGAATTTTTCCATGCTCGTCGAACGCCAGCTCGCCGGTGACCACCTGATCGCGGCCTTGCGAGTCGCCAAGGAGCGCCTCGGCGCGCGTCGAGACCCATTTCACTGGGCGGCCGCCCAGCTTGCGCGACGCCCACACCACGAGCGCGTCCTCCGGATAGCCGCCGTGCTTCATGCCAAAACCGCCGCCGACGTCCGGCGACAGCACGCGCAGCTTGGTCTCCGGAATTTTCAGCACTTGCCCGGCGACCGAGGAGCGCGTGCCGTGCGGATTTTGCGAAGTGGAATAGAGCGTGTAGCTCTCGCTGTCGGGATGATACTGGCCGATCGCAGCGCGCGGCTCGATCGAATTCGCGGTGATGCGGTTGTTGCGCAGCTTGAGCGCCACGACGTGTTTGGCCGCGGCGAACGCGGCCTCGGTCGCGTCCTTGTTGCCCATCATCAGCGTGAACGAGACATTGTTGGGCGCGCCGTCCCACAGCACGGGTGCGCCGGGCTTGACCGCGTCCTCGACCTCGGTCACTGCCGGCAGCGGCTCGTATTCGATCTCGATCAGTTCGGCGGCGTCGCGCGCCTGGGCCAAGCTCTCGGCGACCACGAAGGCGACGCGGTCGCCAACCGCGCGCACCTTGTCGGTGACAAGAATCGCGCGCAGCGTACGAAAGCCTTTCGGTCCGCCCATGTCTTCGGGCATCGGCGGCGCCAGGCCGCCGAGCTTGTCGGCCAGCACGTCGGCGCCGGTGAGCACCGCGAGCACGCCAGGTGCCGCCTTGGCCTTCGCGGCGTCGATGCGCTTGATGTGCGCATGCGCGTGCGGCGACATGACCAGAACGCCGTGGCACAGCGACGGCAGCTCGATGTCGTCGACGTAACGGCCGCGCCCGGTAATGAAGCGCGGATCCTCCACGCGCGGGACGGGCTGCCCAATGCCGAACTTCTGCACGCGTTCCTCCTGCCATCCTTCCCCGCATATCGGGGCGGGGAATTTATAACGGCGATTGGGCGCGATGAGAATGGATGGCCGCCAGTTTCCCGGCGGCCATCGGCTTTCAGCCTATGATGCGTTCGGCGGCTGCGCTCAACCCCACCGCACCGCGATGGCGCCTGCGATGGAGCGTGGCCGCGTGCGGACAGCGTGGCCGTCGTTACCGGACTGGATCACCCACTCGCCGCCTTCGCGGCCGACGATCTTGCCGACATGGTGCGGCCAGACCACGACCGCGCCGACGCCGGGGGCCCCGGAGTGGCCCCAGTGCGCCCAGTTGCGCGCCAGGTTGAAGGCCGGATTGGAAACGCCGAGCAGTTGGCGCATGTACCAGCCGCACCACGCCGCCGGCCGCGGCCCATAGCCGCCGCGATAGGCGGCACGCCGCAGCCCATAGCCGTGACGCCTTTCCGCCCAGCCCGCATACGGCGCTTCGCTGCCATACGCGCTGCCCTGCTCCATCGCATAGCGCGGGGATGGAACGTGCCGTCGCGCATAATGATGATAGGCGTGGTGATAATAAGCATAATGATGACGATAATGATGATATCCGCGCGCCTCGGCGGCCTGCGCGAATGCACATGCGGCCACAACGACTATCGTTAAGGTCCCCAACTTCATGCGATCTACTCCTACGCTTTACTTTGAGTTTGCCGTGCTCCCATCCGCAACAAAAAACCGCCATCCGTGAGGATGGCGGATCAAACAAATAGAAGCGCCTCATCGAGCAGATGAGGTGGCGGGGTCATAGCCGCCTGCTTCGCGTTCCGGAAGTCCGCGTTTGCATGGCAAGTATGATCGATGGCGTCAAATTTTTGCCGCCTTGGGAGTCGGCATCATTTGTTTGTTAGCCATGCGACATTTTGTCAAATTATGGCAACAAACAGGCGCTGCGTGCGCCGACCTGTTTGATGTGGTCAATTACTTGCGACAAACGGACAGCAGTGCCCAACCGACGAACACGCGGCGGCAATTTAGCCGAGACGCACACCCCGCCGATGTCCTCTATCAGACAAATCGCCGCGTCCTCGATTGTGGCGATAACCGGACGCCGGCCGGCTGCATGTGATCGCGCGATTTAATCTACTGCAACAAAAGTTGAACGCGCGTAGTACGCGCTCGACATCCATCTCGAGCCCGGCAGTCGATGGGATCGATTGTTTATTTGGTCCGCTTCGCCACTGCCGCGAACACCTCGTAGGCCTGCTCCAGGCGCGGCTTGCGCTTGGCCACCGCGGCGCCGACGGCCTCGGTCGATTTCATCATCTGCGCCTGTTCAGCGGCCGGCAGACTGATCAGCTCGCCGTGCTGGGCGAAAATCCGGCGCTGCTTGTTGTAGAAATCGACCTCCCACGGATTGACCTCCGCGGCCGCCTTGACGGCATCGGCGTCGACGATGGCTTGGAGATCCTTGGGCAGGGCTTCGAACCATTTCTTCGACAGGAAGGCCATCGAAAAGATGAAGGGCTGGTCGATCTCCGTGACGTATTTGGCAGCGTCCCAGAAATGCATCGTCGTGTAGATCGTCATCGCCGCCAGCGAGCCGTCGATGGCGCCCTGCTGCATCGCCGGCAGCACGTCGCCGAGCGTCATCGCCACCGGCGAGGCGCCGAGCGATTTGAGCATCTCCTGCTGCATGTCAGCGGCCAGCACGCGCAGCTTCTTGCCCTTGAAATCGGCGAGGTGGCGGATCGGCGTCCGGGCGATGACCGATGAGGGCTGCGCCACGAACAACGAGGCGCCGTGGATGCCCTTGTCGGCGCCGAAGCTGAACATCATTTTCTGCAGCTCCGGATCATTGACCATCCGCACCTCGTGCGCCATGTCGGTCACGAGCCCCGGTGCCGAGACGACCTCGTAGCGTTCGTCGATACCGGTGAGAAATTCGGGCGGGCCGACATAGCCCTGGATGGCGCCGAACTGCACGCCCTCGATCTCGCGCTGGATCGGCCCCAACTGGCTTGCCGGATAGATTTCGCCCTTGATGCGGCCGCCGGAATCCTTCTCGACCATGGCGACGAAACGCTTGCACCATTCGTGCTGCGATTCGTTGATTGTCGCGGTGCCGAGCTTCATCACATAGGTCTGGCCCTCGGCGCGCGCCGTGCCGGCTGCGATGGCGATCGATATGGCGACACCGGCGGCGAGCACGGTGGAGCGATGGATGCAGCGCATGTCGTTCCCTTCCCCCTTGTCGGCGCGCCATTACCGGCGCGCGTTGCGGTGAACGTCGGACGCAAGCCTGCGCCGGCAGCATCGCGCGACGAGCCGCCCGAAGGCAAACGGCCGTCCGCGCGCCGTCGGTTACATTATGTTTGC
>JASHXZ010000373.1 GCA_030043285.1 Xanthobacteraceae bacterium
ATCCGGACCCGCATAGGTCGCTTCGAGATCGATGATATCGCGGAGGAAGCGCTTGCCTTCGTTGAGCTCGTCGCGCCAGATGATGACGGCCTGGAAGGTCAGCGGGCTCTCGCACAGGCCGGCGATCATGGCCTCGCGGCCGGCCTCGATGCGCTTGGCGATGGCGATTTCACCCTCGCGCGAAAGCAGCTCCACCGAGCCCATCTCGCGCAGATACATGCGCACCGGGTCGTCGGTGCGCTCGGCGGGCTCGCGCGCCTCGGATTTGGTGACGGCCTTGGGGCTGGTCTCGACCAGCTCGCCGCCTTCGCTCTCCTCCTCTTCGGGCTCCTCGCGCGCCTCTTCGTCGTCGGCGTCGGCCTCCTCGGTCTCGACCACGTTGATGCCCATCTCGCTCATAATGGCAAGCACGTCCTCGATCTTCTCCGAGGTGACCTCTTCGGACGGCATCACGGCATTGAGCTGCTCGTAGGTGACGTAGCCGCGCTTCTTGGCCTGCTTGATCATCTTCTTGACGGCAGCGTCGGACAGATCGAGCAGCGGCAGCGCGGCGTCGGGGGCCTCGGCGCCGTCCTTGTCGGGGGCATCGGCATTGGCGGGGGCGGGCTTGGGCGGCGCGGCCTTCAGTGTCGCCGACTTCTGCAGGAGGGCCTTTTCTAGGGCCGCTTTCGCCTTGCCCGCAGCAGTCTTGATGTCCACAGCCACGCTCTTCGTCGCCATTCTTCGTCTCCACCTACCCGCGGCCGCCTGCACACGGCCTCTGCACCATGTCTCGGCCAAGATCGGGCCCAAGATCGGGGCCAAGATCTCGACCAGTCCTCGTCCGACCGCCCCGCCGCGGCCAGCGAAGACAATATGAGGCGGCGAGCCAGGGGGGCCAAGCACCGGACCAAGCACCCCTATCCCTTACGCCCTTACGCCACGCTCCGCGGCCCTCCCGCGAACTCGTCAAACGGGCCGGCAAACCGGCCCGCCGGCACCTTCGGGGACGAGCGGCCCGCCAAAGCCCGAGGCAGCACATCCCCCTACCCTATGGCAAGCGAATCGCCCTGCGGCGAGGCTTGTCGCATGGACCACGTTAAGCGCCCGCTAACCGTGAGAACCGCGGGCCTTGTCTCCTATTCCGAACCTGTGCCGCACCTTTTCCGCACCGGCACCGCCGCCGCGAGCGGCAAGGCGGGTTACGCAGCCGGCCTACGTTGCGCGTCGCGCCGCCCGCGCCATGGTCACAGCGACCGCGCCGAGCGGCCCGAGGCGGCGCCAAAACCTTCAACCAGCGCCTCGGTTCCATCGAGCGTCGACAGCCTCGCCTTCACGTCACACAACCGCGCGTAGTTCGCTTCCGTGTTGTCCTGGCCGAGCGCCGCTTCCGCGTCCTTAAGTTCCCTAATTAAGGAGTGCCATTGCGTATGCAAGGCAACGAGCTGTCTCCAGGTGAGCAAGACATCGTCGGCCGCGGCGTCCGGCCGCGCCGCCCAGACCGACGGTGTCGTGATCGCGCGCTCGATACGGCCTAACACATTGTCAAAACCGCGGCGGCTCAGTTCCGCATGCAGTTCCGTGCGCTCGGCGTCGCGATCTTGCTCGCGACCTTCGCGGAATTCTTCGGCGAGGTGCGCGAACACGTCGATCAGCGCGCCTTTGAGTTTTTGACTGTCGGCATGGCGGAACTCGGCGGCGGCGAGTTCCTCGAGGTGATCGTGCAACAGCCACGGATGATTGAGCGCGGCTTGCAGGATCAGCGCTTCGCGACGCGGGATCGCGGCGCGGTGCCCGCGATGCAGCGGGCTTGCGGCAAGCTGCGGGCTCGCCGCCACATAGGGCTCGCGGCCGAACAGCACCGGCGGCGCATGCCTTGCGGGTGCGCCGCCCCGGCGCGGGCGCTCGGCAAAACCGCGCCGGCGCGGCGAAATCTCCGGGGCTGCGAACATGGCGCGCAGCCGCGCGCCGAAATCCTGGCGATAATAGCGCCGCACCGTCTCGTCGCCGATCGTGCCGGCAACCTCGCCGAGCCGCGCCTCGAAGGCGGCGCGCCGCTCCGGCGTGTCGAACGGGCCGGCCTCGCTCTCGCGGCTCCATAGAATCTGAGCGAGCGGCCGCGCGCCGCCCAAGACGTCGGCGATGGCGTCGCGGCCGCCCGAGCGGGCGAGGTCGTCGGGATCCTGGCCATCGGGCAGCGCGGCAAAGCGCAGGCTCTTGCCCGGCTTGAGCAGCGGCAGCGCCAGATCGGCGGCGCGATACGCGGCGCGGCGGCCGGCATCGTCGCCGTCGAAGCACAGGATTGGCTCGTCGTTGAGCCGCCACATCAGCGCGAGCTGGTCGGCAGTAAGCGCGGTGCCGAGCGGCGCCACCGTGGCCTCGAACCCAGCCGTCACCATGGCGATCACGTCGACATAGCCTTCGACGGCGATTACCGGCGCGCCGGCGTGCGCGGCAGCGCGCGCCCCGGCAATATTGTAGAGCGTGCCGCCCTTGTGGAAGAGCGGCGTCTCGGGCGAGTTGAGGTATTTGGCCGAAACTTCTTTCTCCAGCGCACGACCGCCGAAGGCGATGACGCGACCGCGCGCGTCGAGGATCGGGAACATGATGCGGTCGCGGAAGCGATCGTACGGCACCGCGATGCCCTCGCCGGCAACAAGCAGGCCCGCCTCGATCATGTCGTCGACCGGGATTTTCGCCGCGCCGAGATGCTCCTTGAGCGCGTATTGCTCGGCCGGCGCGTAGCCGAGCCGAAATTTCAGCTGCGTCGCCGGCGTAAGACCGCGGTCGGCCAGATAGCCGCGGCCGCGGGCGCCGCCGCGTGCCGCCAGCGTCGCCTCGAAGAATTTGGCGGCGAGCTCGATCACCTCGTGCAGGGTCTTGCGGCGCTCTTCGCGCGCCTGCGCCTCGCGGCTTACGACCGGCAGCGGCAACCCAGCCATTTGCGCCAAGCGCTCGACCGCCTCCGGAAACGTGACGCCTTCCGTGAGCATCAGGAAATCAAAGATGTTGCCGTTCTTTTGTGAAGAGAAGTCGAACCATGCCTGCTTATGGTCATTGACAAAAAACGACGGCGTCTTCTCCTTGTTGAACGGGGACAGCCCCTTCCACTCGCGCCCGGCCTTCTTCAGCCGCACACGCCGGCCGACCACCTCCGAAACCGGAAGCCGCGCTCTGAGCTCATCGAGAAATTCGGGCGAGAATCGCATGGATCAAGCATTTTAGCGCAGCGGGCGAGACAAAGCAGGGTGGCGCGACGCCGACTGGACGCGGACGCTGATTGTCCCGGTTATCCACAAGGGAATTGACGCAGGCGATATACGATTGTATATACGAATTGCCGAGATACGGACGAAGTGGACTTCCGTCCTGACGATTCCGGGCGGAAGGCTTCCGAGAGCTTCGAAACCGTCATAGCGAACTCTCGGCGGTGCGTGTGTATCGCAACCTCCCTGTCGGGGATCATTCGCTATGGCGGAAGAAGACTTTGCACGTCTGCTCGCAAATTCGCGAGGTTTTGATTGGTATCCGAACAAGCGCGATCAGGTCTTCCGAGATCGCCACATCGCATTCGAGGATGCGCAAGTTGTCTTTCAAGGACCGATCACCGCGGTCCCGTCTGATCGCAAAGGCGAGACACGCTATCTGGTGTTCGGACTTTTGGAGGACGTAGAAGTCGCCTTTGTGTGCACGTTTCGAGGCGACATCTGTTGGATCGTTACGGCGAGGCGAGCGAGTCGAAATGAAAGAAAAAAATATTACGATCGTCTCGCGCGAGACTCCGCGCCAGAAGATTAAGAGTAACTTGGAAAAATTGCGGAATCTTACGGATGAGGAGATTGAAGCGTCGATCGCCAACGATCCGGATTGGCAGGAATTCAAGGACATCGACTGGGGTGAAGCCGTTGTCGTAATCCCACCGAAGAAAAAGGCGATCTCGATCCGCGTCGACGAGGACGTGCTGGACTACTTCAAGAAGCAGGGCTCGGGCTATCAACGGCGCATGAACGCGGTGCTGCGCTCGTACATGCAGCAGGACGCGCGGCACAAACGCAAGAAACGCGCGTAGCCCCTTACCCGCCGCCGAGCAGCTTCTTCACCAGCGCGCCGGCTTTGGAGAAGTCCATCTGGCCGGCGAAGCGCGTTTTCAGCGCCGCCATGGTGCGGCCCATGTCTTTGAGCGTGGCGGCTTCGAGCTCGCGGATCAGCGACGAGATGGCTTCGGCGGCTTCGAGATCGGACATCCGGGCCGGCATGTAGCCGGAGATGATCTTGATCTCGTCGCGCTCCTGGTCGGCGAGCTCCTTGCGGCCGGCCTTGTCGTAAATGGCGACCGATTCCTCGCGCTGCTTGATCATCTTGCCCATGACGTCGACGATCTCGGCGTCGGACAAGGTGGTGCGCTCGGCGCCGCTCGTCTCGCGCTTCAAGATCTCGGCGTTGATCAGGCGCAAGGTCGAGACGCGCCGCGCCTCGCCGGCTTTCATGGCTTCCTTCAGCGCACTATTAATGTCGTCGCGCAGCACGGTTTCGTTTCCTCACAGTAAGAGTATCCCGGACCCCCAACCCAACCCTCCCCCTTTCAGGGGGAGGGAGCACCATGCGGCAATCGCTTTCCTCCCCCTGAAAGGGGGAGGATTAAGGAGGGGGTCAGTCCCAGAGA
>JASHXZ010000374.1 GCA_030043285.1 Xanthobacteraceae bacterium
GAACATCCTGCAGCGCGACGGGCTCCTCAACAAGCTGCTGCTGGCGCTGCATATCGTGCACGAGCCGCCGGTCTGGCTCGCCACCGATACCGCGATCTATATCGGTATCGTCTATTCGTATCTGCCGTTCATGGTTCTGCCGCTCTACGCGGTGTTGGAAAAGCTCGATCAGTCGCTGCTCGAAGCTGCCGCCGACCTCGGCTGCCCGCGCTGGAAGGCGTTCTGGCTGGTGACGCTGCCGCTGTCGTCGTCCGGCATTGTGGCTGGCGTGTTGCTCTGTTTCATCCCGATCGTCGGCGAATTCGTCATCCCCGACCTGCTCGGCGGCTCCAACGCGCCGATGATCGGCCAGACGATCTGGACCGAGTTCTTCGGCAACAAGGATTGGCCCACGGCGGCGGCGGTCGCCGTGGCGCTGGTCTGCGTCTTGGTCACGCCGATCGTGCTGTTTCAGCACCAGGCGATGCGGACAAGTGAAAAAGGCTGACCATGCGCAGAGTGACCGCCTTCAACCTCTTCGCCATCGTGCTCGGCATTATCTTTCTCTATCTGCCGATCGTCATTCTGGTGATCTATTCGTTCAACGCTTCGCGGTCGGTCGCGGTGTGGGGCGGCTGGTCGACGCAGTGGTACGCCGCACTTGCCGGCGATGAGGCGATTTTGAGCGCCGCTTCCATCAGCCTGCGCGTCGCCTTCGTGTCGGCGAGCCTGGCGACGCTTCTTGGTACGCTCGCTGCCGTGGCGCTGGTGCGCTTCGGCCGTTTTCGCGGCCGGCTCCTTTTTGCATCGATGATCTATGCGCCGCTGGTCATGCCCGAGGTCATTACCGGTCTCTCGCTGCTTTTGTTGTTCGTGGCGCTGGCGGTCGACCGCGGCTTCTGGACCGTCGTCATCGCCCACACCACCATGGCGGCCTGCTTCGTCACTGTGATCGTGCAGTCGCGGCTGGTCGATTTCGACATGAGCCTGGAAGAGGCCGCGATGGATCTCGGCGCGCCGCCGTTGCGCACCTTCCTCACCATCACCCTGCCGCTGATCCTGCCGGCCATCGCGGCGGCCTGGATGCTGGCGTTTGCGCTTTCGCTCGATGATCTGGTGATCGCAAGCTTCACCACGGGTCCGGGCGCGACTACGCTGCCGATCCGCATCTATTCGGAAGTGCGGCTCGGCGTGAAGCCGGAGATCAACGCAGTGTCCAGCATCTTCATCGCCGTGGTGTCGGTGGCCGTGCTCACCGCCTCGCTGGTGGCCAAGCTCACCGTTGCACGAGGTGCGCCGACACGGCTGTGAACTGCGCGTTCTTATAATTTAATCCCGGCTTTCACCCGGCGGCCGGAACAGATAGAGCAGAAACCAGACCGGCACGATGACGAGCGCGCCGAGCAAGAGGTTGGGCAGCGCCCAAGCGAAGCCGGCGCGCGCCAGCTCTTCGAGCCGTTCGGTCGAGAGCCCGGCCGTGCGCATCAGCTCGTCCGGCGTCAGGCCGAAGTGCGCCAGGATCGTGCCGACGATCAGCGAAGCGACCAGCACCTTGACCACAGTGCGAGAAAATCGCCCGAGCATGTCGGCCCCGTCGCGGCAAAGCCGCTGATTCGCGCGGCCGAATCATAGAGCATGACGTTGAAAAAAGCCTGCCCGGTCGCCCCAGCCGTCAGGATGAGCGCCCCGCCGATTTTCGCTGATTTGTCGAGGCCGGCGGCCGGTCTTACTGCGCGCCTGCGGGTGCTTGGGCCGGCGGCGGCGCCGCAAACAGCTGGTCGATCACCGAGCGCACCGCGTCGCCCGCCGAATGCTTTTTGACCGCCTCGAGGAGCGGCGCGGCGGCGTCCGAATGCCGGATCAGGCTCGAAGCGTCCGGCAGCACCAGCGGATCGTCCCACGGGCCCTCGACCGCGAACGGCAGCTCGAACGCTTCGGCAGTGTCGGTCGAAACCAAGGTGGCTTTGCCGCGCAAGTCGAGATCGCGGCTCGGGACCGAGGCCTGGCCGGCGACCTTGAGGCGCACCGATGGCCCGTCGATGTGCAGATCGACGATCGAGACCATGCCCTGCTCGATCTTGAGGTTCAGCACCAGGTGGTCGAACGGCGTGCGCCCGCTGCGGAAATCGCCGTTGCCGGAGAGCGGACGTTTCTCCAGCCGCCGCAGCAATTGCTCGACGTTGATGCCGGCGAGCGCGCCGTCGTGCGCGTCGACGCTCGCCGTGCCATTGAGCGTACGGGTGAGCGCCCAGACCGAATCGCCGGCGCCTTCGACGTCGAGTGCCAGCGTGCCGCGGCCCTCTAGCTTGTGCAGGCCGAAGATCTGGCCGAGGCAGCTCGCCAGATCGACATCGACGAATTGCAAATGCGTGCTCACGGCGACGCCGCCATCGGCGCTGCCGAGCCCGAATGAGCCTTGCGCCAGGCCGCCGAACGACTGCGATTCGCCGATCGTCACATTGAGCCTGCCGCCGCGCATATTGAGGGCGACCGCCGTGCGCCCGAGTTGCGCGCTGGCGACTTTGATGCTGTTGGCGGAGAGCCGCAAATCGAGATCGAACGCCGCGAGGCCGTCCAGCGCGATCGGCAGCCGATCCCACGCCCGCGTCGTGTTGGTGGCCATGACCCGAACGCCGGACACATATGGCGTGAAGTCGAGCGAATCCGACGCCAGCGTGCCCTGCAACGCGTGGTGGCCGTCGGTCGCGAGCGTGAGCACGCCTTCAGCCCGGTTGCCGTCGAGCTCGACGTTGACGTTGGTCAACGACACGACGTTCGCGTCCATGTTGCTTTGGGCTCGCAACGCGAACCGGCCGAAGCCGCCGAACGGCAGCTTGTGCTTGCCGGTCCATTGCATCGCCTGGCGCAACGACGGGGAATCGATGCCGAGCGTGCCCACCAGCTTGAGCGTCGGCTGATCGGTCGCAGCGCCGTCGAACGTCGCGTTAAGCGGCGCCGAAGCGAGCCGGAATTTCACGCCCGAATGCTGTCCGGTCAGCGCCGCCAGGAAATCGCTCAGCGTCAGGCTGACGTTGACGGGCTCGTTGTTCCAGACGAAACGGCCGTTGGCGGCGAAGCTGCGCGAGATCGCCGGCCAAGCCAGCTGGGCCTCCAGATTGTCCAGGCGTTCGTTGATGTGCTTTTCGGCATCGTGCACCGTGACGGAGCCTCCATGCACGACGATTTCGGAGAACGAGCCGCTGCGATCGGCGCCGGGCTCGACCGCGTGGGCAAAGGATGTGAGCAGCTTCGACCAATTCGACTGGCCATCCGGGGAGACCGTGACGTTGACGGTTGGCTGCACAAGCATCACGTCGGCGATCTCGATGCGGCCGGCCAGCAGCGGGAAATAGCGCAGCCGCGCCGTCAATTCGGCCGCCTGCAGCGGCGGCGTCGTGTCGGCTTCGCCGCCGAGCACGACGTCGTGGAAGGTCACGCTGGCATGTGGGAATAGCGACACGGACGCTGGGCCGCGCAGCGTCGGACTGACCCCGGCGACCGCCTGGATGTCCTTCTTGACCGCGTCGCGGACGGCTTCCGTCGGGATCAGGAACGACAGGCCGATCAGCGTGACGAAGGCTGCCGCCACCAGGCCGGCAACGGCAATCGCGAGGCGCTTTAGGCCGGTAGCCGCGGTCACGGACGTGTTTTCCGATTGTTTCGAGGCCGGCCGATGATACCGGACGGGCAGGTGGACGGCAAAGTGGCCGGCTTCTGTGTCGGATTCGTGGCCGGCGTTCGGTGCAAGCTGCCGGAAAAGGCTGAGGAAATCGGCTCCGGGGCCGGCCGGACCGCAGCTCCCGACGGGCCACTGCCGACAGCCGCTCAGCGGGCGGCGCGTTGGCGCGGCTGGTGCGCCTGCGACACCTCGGCGATCATCTTTTCGACGATGGCATCGCCGAACGCGTTGAAATCCTTCGCCACCCGCACGAACGCCATGGGACCGCCGATCACGTTATCGCGGTAGTAATTGGCCAAACCACCCGGCGGGTTGGTGTGATCCGGATTCCATGACATCGGATTGGCGCTCAGAATGGGCAGCCCGTTGATGGTGATGCCCTTGGCGACCGCCTGGTCGCGTAGCGTGGCTACGTCGCGCCCGGCATTGTTGGTGCCGTCGCCCGACACGTCGATGGTGCGGCGCGCCGACTCGTAGGGCGCGCTGGCGAGCTGCGCCATGGCGAACTCGATGGCGCCGCTGATCGAGGTGCGATCCCAGAACGAGCGCGGCGCCTCGAGCAGGCGGTCGCCGAAGCTCCTGGCGGCCATCGCGTCGCCGACCATCGTCCAGCCGATGACGACTTTCTGGTTGCCGACCCCGGACCACTCCACGAAAGTCAGGCCGATCCGGCCGTAGCGTCCCGACGCGATCGCGTCGAGCACCCGCTGA
This sequence comes from Xanthobacteraceae bacterium, assembly GCA_030043285.1. Classification (GTDB taxonomy): domain Bacteria; phylum Pseudomonadota; class Alphaproteobacteria; order Rhizobiales; family Xanthobacteraceae; genus BOG-931. Next base: position 4,370 of record JASHXZ010000374.1, read on the forward strand.
TTCGCGAGCGCCGCCACATAGCCGTTGCGCTGCAGCTGAAATTTTTCGGCATCGATGCTGCGCGACACGTCGGCGGCGAGCACCAGCAACAGATCGACTTTGTCGGCTGCGAAGGTGCGTGCCGGCGCCAGGCAGGCGAGCAGCAAGGCCAACGAGATCCGAACCAGGCGCATCGGTCGAGCCTTGCCGCGGAAAGCGGCGGAAATCCGGCCGGCAGCGAAAGCCTACACCATTGCGATATCAACCGCGAGTGGCATGTGCCGTTCACTGGATCACTGCGCCGCCAGCGGCGTCACCGGAAACGCAATTTCCACCAGCGTGCCGGAGTTGGGCGCGCTCTTGATGCGAAACGCGGCATGGTTCGCCTCGGCAAGCGCTTTGGTGAGCGGCAGGCCGAGGCCGTTGCCGGCACTGCCCCAGTTCGCCGATGTATCGGCATCGCGGAACGGATCGAGCGCCGCATCGATGTCGGTCTCGCGCATGCCGACGCCGGTGTCGCGCACGCGCAACACCGCCTCGCCGCCGTCAGCGACCGCCGTCGAGACGATGATCTGGCCGCCGGGACCGGTCAGCTTGATGGCGTGCGACAGCAGATTGATGACGATCTGACGCACCGTGCGTGGGTCGGCGACGATGTGCGACAGGTCCGACGCGAGCGCGCTGCGGATGATGATGCGGGCACGGTTGGCTTGCGGCTGCATCACGGCGACGCATTGCCGCGTCAGGTCGTTGAGATCGAGACTGGCGAAATTCAGATCGAGCTGGCCGCTCTCGACCTTCGACAGGTCGACCAGATCGTTGAGCAGCGAAACGAGCTGCGTGCCGGCGGTATGGATGTCCTTGAGGTATTCGCGATAGCGCTCGTTGCCGATGGCGCCGAACCGCTCCGCCATGATCACTTCGGCAAAGCCGATCATCGAATTGAGCGGAGTGCGAATCTCGTGGCTCACCTTGGTGATGAAGCTGACCCTTGCGGCCGCGGCGTGCTGCCCCTCGCTTCGCATTGTCCGCTCGAGCGCCGCCTTCAGTTCGTCGGTCTCCTCCTGAGCCCTCTCAAGCGCTCGTTGCAGCGCCAGCTGGCGTTCGTCCGCTGCGGCGCCTGCAGATGAGGCTGCCGGCGCGAGTTCCGTCGGCAGGTGCGCGCCTTCCGCATTCACGGCGGCGACGGCTTCTTCCCAGACCAGTGCAGCCATCGCGGCTTGTGCGGCGCCCGGCATCATCGGTGCTGCCGAAGCATCGGCTGGTTGCTCGGCTTGGCCGCTCAGACGCGCCGTCAATTCCTGGGCCAGTTCGCGAAACGCATTGCGTTCGCCAGGGCTCAAGGTCGGCGCTTTCGACTCGGCCGATGCAGCCGTGCGAAACGGCACGACGTTGGCGGCTGCGGCGAGCGGTGCGACCGGCTCGGCCGACGACACATCCGCCTTCACGGGCGCGATCGGCTCTGCCGCCTCGGCGGGCGGACCTGCGGCGGGCGCGGCCATTGTTGCGCCAGTATCGGTCGCCGCCGGCGCCATGAATCCGATTGGCCGTGCTTGGCGGGCGCGCAGCAATTGATTGATGCGCGCGACGTCGCGGCACACGCCAAAACCGCGATAGCCGCTGAATTTGCGGTCGCGATCCAAAACCGGCAGCCCGGACAATTCGACGGCGACGCGTTCGCTGGAATCGTCGATCGGCCACGCCACCTCGATGCCGCTCCAGGTTTCGTGCGTCGCTACGGCCCTGGCGACCAGATCCTGCGGATCGATCTTCAGCTCGGCAGCGATCTCGCTCCACAACCGGCCGCACGCCGCAATGGTGCGCGTTCCGACCAGCTCGATGAACTCGTCGGAGCCGACAACGAAGCGCCCTGCGCCATCCATTTGCCAGACGAACCGCAGCGGATAACGGCGCTCCGCAGATGCTACGGCAGCGGGCGCATCGGCGGTGACCGCCGGCCCCTCCGGATCGGCTGTGGGCGCTGCAATGTTGACCTCAGGCGGTGCGGCCTCGGTGGGCGCTTCCGTTGACGGCAATGTCAGCACAAGTACGCGCGATTCGCCTTCGCCCAAACGAAACACCGTCACTTCGGTGCTGCGCTGTCCGAGGTGCGCCATGCCCCTGGCATGACCCGAGGCGAGCGCCGCCGTCGCCATCGCTTCGATGCCAAGCGCCGAAACGCTCGCGGCGCCGTTGAGCTGCGCCAGCGCGCTCGATCCGGCGTGCAGAATGCCGCCGTCGTCTGCAAACACTGCGACTGTGGCATCATCCGTAAAGAGCCGCCGGGCGCGTTCTACCAGCGGCAAAGACGGGCCAGCCGGCTCGGCGGCTGCAATGAGGATCACGGCCGAGCCATCGAACAAACCGATGCGCGAACAGATGCAGGTCAGCGCGCCGAAACGGGCGCCGAAGCCGCGCAGCCGTTCGAGCCGCTCTTGCCCCGCCGGCGGCAGGCTCGTTGCCAATCGCGCAACTTGCGTTGCGGCGGCGCTGTCGGAGCGAAATTCGAACCGAGCTGCCGCGGCCGCATTGGCAACGCCGAAGATCGCCGCACCGACCGCATTGGCCCAGATGAGCCGCGATCCATCGCCATCGCACAGCCACGCCGGCTTGGCGCTCGTCGCCAAACCCGCGAGCTGCGGGACATGCAGGAGGGCGAGCTCGGTCTCGATCGGGCGCATGCGACGGAAACTCGGTGCCTGAGCGATTCTTAATAATGCGGACGCCGTGCGGCGTCCACGGGCGCGGAAAAATCTACCACGGCCGGCATGGCGCCATGACCCTGGCGCCATGACCCTGGCGCCATGACCCTGGCGCAACCTTGTATCGCTGACCGGCGCGGTGCTCATCGCGCGCTTACATTCGCGTTGTCGCCGTTTTCACGCTAGCCTCATCCGCTCGCCATTTGCGGAGAACCGAACATGGCCAAGGATCCATTCGAGCAATTCGCTATTCCCGAACAGTTGCGTGCGTTCGCCGAGCAGAGCGTCGCTCAGGCGCGCAAAGCCTTTGAAGGCTTCATCGATGCTGCGAATCAGGCGGTCGGCCAGATCCAGGACCGCGCCGAGGCGGCGCATGGCAGCGCCGGCGAGATCGCACAGAAGTCGATGCGCTATGCCGAGCAGAACGTCGCCGCGACGTTCGATTTCGCGCAAAAGCTGATGCAGGCCAAGGATGCGGCCGAGGTCATGGGCCTCCAATCGGAGTACCTCGGCCGGCAGATGCAGGCGCTGTCCGCCCAGGTCAACGAGCTCGGCCAAAGTGCTGCCAAAATGGTGGTGGATTCCACCCGGCCTAAATCCTGAAATTAGCCCCCTGAAAGTTCCCGCGGGCCGGCTGCCGGGCGGAAAAGCCTAGCAGCGCCAGGCCATTATGGTATTTTTGTGCAACGCAATATTTTTCTATTGCAATGCACCAAATTCATGCTATATCAAAGCCACAGGAAAGCCCCAGGCCTTGGAAGTGTACCGCGTCCGGCCAGAGGTTTCGCAATATGGCCGGCCTTGTGCGACGGGCGGCGAGGCCAAGCAAGCAATTCGGTGAACAGCCCAAAGTCAGCAAGCGCAACGATCAACCAAGGGACACTTGTCATGGCGGAAGCCACAACTGCAACTCCTCCCAAGTCAAAGAGCAAGCCGACGAGCGCGTTCGAGATGCCGAAGTTTGAAATCCCGAAATTCGAGATTCCGAAGGTCGAGATGCCGGCGGCATTCCGTGAATTCGCCGAGCGCGGCGTCGCTCAGGCGAAGGACACCTACGAAAAGATGAAAGCGGTCGCCGAAGAGGCTACCGACGTGCTGGAGACCACCTATTCGACCGCCACTAGAGGCGCGTCCGATTACGGCCTGAAGGTGATCGAGGCGGCGCGCACCAACACCAATGCGGCGTTCGACTTTGCCGGCGAGCTGATCACGGCGAAGACGTTTTCGGAAGTCATTGAGCTGTCGAGCGCGCATGCGCGCAAGCAGTTCGAGGTCTTCGCCCTGCAGAGCAAGGAACTCAACACGCTGGCCCAGAAGGTTGCGACCGAGACCGCCGAGCCGATCAAGAACGGCGTGAACAAGGCGTTCACCAAGGTCGCCTAAAGCGACCGGTCTGCGCGCATCGAGGGGAAGCCCGGGCCTGGCCCGGGCTTTTGCTTTTGGGCGGGCGCGGCACGATTGCGGCCGTCTTGCCAAAGCCAAGCCCGGCTCATAGGTTGCCGGCGTTTCCTTCGTGGAAACCGTGCAGCTGTAGCTCAGTTGGTTAGAGCGCCTGACTGTGGATCAGGAGGTCGGTAGTTCGAATCTACCCAGCTGTACCAGTCAAGATCTTGAATTATCGATATTAATATATCGCGACGAGCCAGGCTTCTCACCGGTGATTTTTGGGCCGTCCACGCAATCCTCGGCATCCCCTAGACCGTCGCCCGGCCGATTGCCGCCCAAGATTTCCCTTGTCATCTGCAGCCGCAACCGGGTTGGCCAACTTGCCGCGATGCTCGGTAAGTTAAATTTGGCGGACCTGACGCGAAACGCGATCGAGGTGAATCTTGTCGACAGCGCTTCAACCGACTCCACCTACGAGATCATGCGCGAGTTCAAGAAAGGAAACAGTTTCCCCGTCAACATCGCTCAAGCCGAGCGCCCGGGGCTTGGTTTGGCACGGAACATCGGCATCAAGATTGCGTCGGGTGACGTGATCGTCTTTACCGACGACGATTGCTATATCGACGCGAACTATTTCACCAATCTAGCGCTGCTGTGGGACGGACGGTCGTTCCAATACGGCGGCGGCCAGATCCTCATGTACGATGAGAGTCTCGATCCCCGCGTCGCAAGAATGACGATTGCGCGTTGGCTGGAGATTCCGCCCAACAGAATTCTTGCCGCAGGCTCCATACAGGGCGCAAACATGTTCTTCGGCCGGGAGGTGTTTGAGCGGGCGGGACTGTTCAATGAGAATATGGAGCAGGAACGCCATTTGCGTGCGAGGACATCGAAATGGCCACGCGCGCTTCCATGCATGGCCTTCGCGGTGTGCTGCTGCCAGAGCTGAAGGTCCTGCATGATCACGGTCGCAAGCGTGGATCGCCCGAGGCCGACCGGACTGTAGAGGGTTACGAGCTTGGACGGGGCGCTTATTATGCGTCGCTGGTTGTCGCGGGATACCTGCAGCGCTCGAAACTGCCAAACTTGGCAAGGCTGCCCCGCGAGATGGAGGGCGCGCAGCGCTACTTCGAATCCCTAGCTCACGACGATCGAATAAAACGAGCTGAAATCGAGCCAGGCCAAGATGGCCCGCAGCGTCCAAGTCCCACACGCTCCAAGGGGGAATGAATCGATACCTCAGAGCGAAAGCGCTACAAACGCGCCACCCGAAGCCGCTAAGGCGCCGCCAATCGGAATATTGGGGTCGGCTTCTGAACCCTCAAGGTCGTCAATGCGATATAACGAGCAGCAAATCAGCAGCGAGCTATTAGATCAACAGCCGTGTCCGGTTCGCGCCAAGGTTTTCGTCTGCTCCACGCCCCGGACCGGAAGCTACTTCTTGTGCCGAGCGATGATCCACCATGGTATCGGCATTCCGCACGAGTATTTTCACTTCTTGCACGCGGCCGCGATCGGACCGCGCGTCGGCATCGGCGCGCTGCGGAATGGGTGGCTATTAAAGACGGATTCCGGGGCACGGCAGGCTTACATCAAGGAGGTCATGAATCGGCGAACCATCAACGGTATCTTCAGCGCGAAGGTTCAATGGTGGGAATTGGCGAACTTCCTGAATAACCCGGAAGGCATCGAGCTATTGCAAAGCGGCCACTTTTTGTACCTTTATCGCGAGGACCTTCTGGCCCAGGCGATCTCACTTCACATCAGCTATCAGACCGGCCGCTGGGGCTTCGATGATCTGGTCACTTCGGAGCCTCGCTCCGAACCGAATTTTCTGGATAATGCATCGATCAATAAATATCTGGAAGAAATTTCTGCGCACGACATGAACTGGCGCAGGTTCTTTGCCCGCAATCAGATATCGCCTCTCGCCGTTTCATACGAAAGCCTGATAGCCGACACCGGCAGTGTGTTGCGCGCGATGGTGGAGTCCTTCAGTTTAGAGGTTTCCTCAACCGACTTCGGGTATGCGGAGGAAAGATCGATAGACCCTCGCGCCCCTCGCGTGCCGCCAGTATCCGAGATCAAGGCCCACTTCCTGAACGCGCATCGACGCGTATTCCAGGCGCCGCAAGCTGCTATCAAGACAACCGTGCGGCAGACCGATACCCAGGCCTGACGGCGCTCGGCTCCGCTTATCAGCCGGCGTGCGGGCTCTTGCGCAAAGCGAAATGATGGCGCTTGTGCCAAACGACGCGATGGCCGTCGCGGTGTGCGAGGCGGTGATGTTTCTTGTTCAGTGCGACGTGGTGTTTTTCGCTCAGCGCGGCTTGCTGCGTATTTGCCCCGCCGCGGTGCGAAATGTATTCCTTGCCGTCAATCGGTCCGACATGGGGCGCGTCGCGATCGAGGTACGGCCGGCCGATGCCAAAATCCTTGCCGTGCGCGTCGATCCACTTCCACAATTCTTGGCTTGACGCCCAGCGCTCGGCGCGCGTTGCGCCTTTGACGCTGACCAGATCGGCCGCAAGGCCGTGGCCGTAGCCGCCGTGGCGGCTGCCGCCGTGATACGAATTGTCGGCCCGCGCCTTTTGGCCGGCGGCGAGCGTTTGCCGATAGTCGTCGCGGAACGCGCTGGTGATGCCCGGTTCGAGCCCCGCCGCATCCATGGCGCGTAGCGCGCGGTAGAGCGTCACCCGGAAGGCGCGGTCCATGCCGCCGATCACGTAATCGCTGAGCGAGAGCCCGGCGTGCTGGGCGGCGGCCGGATCCTTCCAGGCAAAGTCTTCCGCGACCAGCGTGGTGAAGGTTTTGGTAACGGTCCTGACCTTGCCCTTGCGCTTGATTTTCACCTTGCGCCGTTCCGGCACCTTGATGGTGTCGAGCTTCGGCGTGCGCTCGTAAATCGACCACAGATAGCTGTCGATGCAGGCCTGCTGCGCTGCACATTGGTCATCCGCGTCGATCGCGCCGGATCTGTCGAGTGCGCCGAGCATGACGTTCGGTGCGGCGAGCGCGGCGCCGATGGACAAGACCATCGCCAAGCTGCTGCTTGCCGAGCAGCCAAGAGCGCGCACGAATCGCATCGTGCCCCCTCCCCATTTCCCCATCCGGCAGTATGGCGAAACAAGGAGAGTCGGCAAGTTGTTGTTATGGAACAAAGTTCCAATTGTGGAAAAGCGCCAGCACCGGCGTGCCGAGCTGGGCCGGCTGCACCTGCCAGGAGGACGCGATCAAGCGCGCCTGATCTTTACAAAAAAGCCACTGTCTCTGTTCAGCGATATTTTACCTTACGCGAAGGTCGCCGCGGCAAGCGATGGCCCCTTAGCTATTATCTTTTATCACGTCGGTTCGGACATGATCCATTGCAGCGGATTGCGTGACCGGCGCCACACCATTGACGGCCCCGCGGAGTGCGGCTCTGGCGTTTGACGCCCGCGCCGATGCGGCGGCGCGTCGCCCGGATTTGGCGACCGAAGCGTCGCCTCCGCTCAATCTCTCGATCTATCAAGGGTTGGACGCCGTCGAAGCGCTGTGGCGCCGTTTCGAGCGTGTTGCCGATTGCACGCCGTACCAGACCTTCGACTGGCTTGCGGCCTGGCAGCGCCATGTCGGTGTGTGCGACGGCGCGCGTCCGGTCATCGCGGTGGCGGCGTTTGCCGACGGCGAGCCGGCGTTTTTGCTGCCGCTCGCAGTCGAGCCTTCGTACGCCTCACGGCGGCTGTGCTGGCTTGGTCAGGATCTCAACGACTACAACGCGCCGCTTCTCGCCAAGGATTTTTCGCAGCGCGTTACTGCCGAATGCTTTCTTGCCGCCTGGCGCGTGCTGCAGGCGCGCATCCGGCACGAGCCGGCGCTGCGCTACGATTGGATCGAGCTGGAAAAGATGCCGCCGCTGGTCGGCGGCCAGGCCAATCCGTTCTGTCAGCTCGCCACTGCCGCCAATCCAAGCGGGGCTCATGCGACCGCGCTGGGCACCGAGTGGAAGCAATTTTATGCCGACAAGCGCTCGTCGGCGACGCGCCGCCGCGACCGCACCAAACGCAAGCATTTATCGCAGTTCGGCACCGTCGAGTTTGTGACCGACACCGCCGCGTCGGACATCGCGCGAACGCTGCAAATCCTGATGCAGCAGAAGATCCGGCACTTTGCGCAGCGGGGCATCCCCGATATGTTTGGGCGGCCGGGCTGGCGCGAATTTTTCCTCAATGTCGCCGCCAACCCGGCAACCCGGCATCTCGTTCACGTCAGCCGCGTTCAGATCGGCGAGCACTGCGCGGCGGCCAATCTCGGCCTGGCGTTCGGCGGCGCCTATTACCACATGCTGGCCAGCTACGACGACGGCGAGCTGTCGCGCTACGGGCCCGGTGCGCTGCATCTGCGCGAGCTCCTTGCCTACGCGATCGGCCGCGGCCTGCGGCGCTTCGATTTCACCATCGGGGACGAGCCGTACAAGCGCGAATGGTCCGACAGCGCCGTCACGTTGTTGGATCATCGCGCGGTTGCCACATTGCGGGGCTGGCCGGCGTTCTGCCGCGCCGCGCTGCTGCGTCCGATCAAGCGCTTCATCAAACAAACGCCGTGGGCATGGCGGGTGGTTTCGCATGCCCGGGCGCGGCTCGGGCCGCTGGTGCGTGGCGCGTCGCCGTCGGCACAGGTCGCTGCGCCCGCCGCTTCGCCTGCCTCGCCGGTGAGCGTGCCGCGGCTCGCCTGCGTCATGGGCGACATGGATTTGCTGCGCCCGCTGGCAGTGTCGGGCATCCGCTGCGCTGTCGTCACTCGCCCAGGTTCAGCCTCGCTTTATTCGCGTTATGCGCAAGCGCGTCTGCCATGGGACGAATCTTCCGAAAGTGACGAAGTGCTGGCGGACAAGCTCGTGGCCTTCGCGCGCGCGCAAACAGCTCCGCCGGTGTTGTTCTACGAGGAAGACCCGCAGCTGCTGATGATCTCGCGGTATCGCGACCGATTGGCGCCGGCGTTCCGCTTCATCATCGCCGACGCCGAACTTGTCGAGAATTTGGTCGATAAGGGACGCTTTCAGACGTTGGCCGAGCGTTACGGCCTGCCGGTGCCGCCGGCGCGGCGTTTTCATCCCGCAACCCAAGATCCCGACCGGCTGGAGCTGCGCTTCCCGATCATCTTTAAGCCGCTGACGCGGCTGGCGCGCTGGAACGATACTGCCGGCCTGAACAAGGCGTTTGCGGCCGAGAGCCCGCAGGCGCTGCGGGCGCTATGGCCGCAGCTCGTTGCGCTCGACGTCGAGCTTCTGGCACAGCAGCTTGTTCCGGGCGCAGAGGCGCAAATCGAGAGTTATCATTGTTATATCGATCCCGATGGCGACATCGCGGCTGAATTCACCGGCCGCAAGATCCGAACTTGGCCGCCGGCCTTCGGCCACACGACCGCGCTCGAGATCACGGACGCCGCGGACGTGCGGCACGAGGGTCGCGGCATCGCCGAGCGCATCGGGCTGACCGGCGTCGCCAAGTTCGATTTCAAGCGCGACGCCGCGGGCGCGCTGCACCTGTTGGAGATCAATCCGCGATTTACGCTGTGGCATCATCCGGCGGCGCTTGCCGGCCTCAACATTCCGGCGCTGGTCTATGCCGATCTGACCGGAACGCCGCGGCCACCGATTCGGCCGGCGCGAGTGGGTGTACGCTGGTGCCGCGCCTGGAACGATTTTCCCGCCGCCCGA
>JASHXZ010000375.1 GCA_030043285.1 Xanthobacteraceae bacterium
CGCCGCACAGCGCTTTCGGTCTTGCTGCAAGGTCGAAGAAGTGCGAATGTGCACGGCAAGGTAGAATCCATCTGTGGAAATCCCGGACTATATTTCTCGCAATACGAGCATAGGGAGGAAAACGATGTCTCGATCGACGAATTTGCTTCTTGGTCTGATGGCGGGCTTGCTTTGGCTGAGCGCCGCCATGCCGGCCAATGCGCAGCCCTGGACTTGGACCAATCAATACGGGTCGGTCCTGACGGTGACGCAATACAATAACGCCACCGGCGCGATCTCCGGGACCTATACCAACAATGCGCCGGGCAGCTGCGGTGTCGGCCGGCAGCAGGGGATGACGGGCTGGCTGGTATTCGGCGGCAACGGCACTGCGATCAGCTTTACGGTGAATTGGCTAGGTTGCAACTCGACAACGGTCTGGACCGGCCAGTGGAAGAACAATGCCGATTTTCAGGCCTTGTGGCTGCTTTCCCTGGCGGCCCCGGTGGTCTGGAACGGCATTAGCGCCGGCGCCGACAACTTTACGTTCACGAGCGGCAACAAGGCGGAATTGCACGCGCATTAGGCGCTGCAGACGGCCGCAGATCCAATTACGCCTGCTTCTGCATCTCGCGCCCGGCGCGGCGCGCCCAGTTTTCCCAGGCGCGGTTGAGCGTGTAGTCGGACACGCGGGCCTGGATCTTGTCGACCTCGCCGGGGGTGAGAAATTTGATCTCGCCCATCGCCATCGCTTGCATCTGCAGCTTGGCGCCGACTTCCAGATAGACCGAGACGAACACGGCGTGCCGGACCGAGCGGCCGACTACGGTGGCGCCGTGGCCGCGCATCAAGGTCGATGGAAGCGGTCCGAGCGCCTGCGCCAGATCGCGGCCCATCGCCATGTCGGTGACAAGGAGCGTGGTGTCGCCGAACTTGTCGTGGCAATCCCACACCGGCACTTCGTGGCCGATCGAGGCGCACATGTGGAGGAGCGGCTTGAGCTTCTTCTCGGTGACGCCGAACGGAATGACACTCGGCGAGTGATTGTGCACCACCGCGTGCACGTCCGGCCGCCGCTCGTAAATGGCGCCGTGGATGTAGCGCTCCAGATAGGGCGCGCAGCCGCGCTCGTCGAGCGCATTGCCGTCGAGCGTGTATTCGACGATGTCGTCGCGCTCGATGCGTTCGGGGGCGCGAGCGCGCGAGAGCAGATAGTGCTGCGGATTGTCGGGATGCCGGGCGCTGACATGGCCGAACGAATCCACCACGCCTTCATTGGCGAGGATGCGGTTGGCGGTCACCAGTTCTTCGAGAACGAAATCGAGCTTGCTCATCGCGCGCCTTTTCTCCCTTGCGGCCCGCGATCCTATGGGGGGCGCAGGGGTTTGTGAACTGGCGTTGCCCCCAACTCTTGGTCGGTTGGCGCCGTCGATCGCAATGGCTGCAAAAAACTTCCGAACAAATCAGGGTGTCAAGGGGCGCCTTCGGCGCCGCGAAGCGGTTTCACCCCTTGACACCCTGATTTGTTCGGAAGCAAGGCTGGCCATTGCGATCGACGGCTTTCTCTGATCGCGTCCCATGATACTTGGCGCGCGTGATCTTCTTTGTTACCGACGGCCTGCTCACCAGCGGCAGCGGGTCGCGGGACTTACGCAGCGTGCGGCGATAAGCTCACGCACGAAACTTAGTATTCAAGGAGCCTGTTCGATGTCCGGCCGCGCCATTTCTCGCCGATCCGCAATTGCCTCCGCGCTGGGGCTCGTGTTTGCCCGGGGCACGGCAAGCGCGCAGGACGCAGCGGGCTTTCCGAGCCACCCGATCCGGCTCATCGTCTCCACGGCGCCGGGCGGCGGCGTCGACGCGTTCGCAAGGCTCGTTGCCGCCAAGATGCAGACCGTGCTCGGCCAACCGATCGCGGTCGAGAACAAGGCCGGCGCCGGCGGCAGCTTCGCGGCCGATCTGGTCTATCACGCACAGCCCGACGGCTACATTCTGCTCGCCTCGATGCCGGCGCCGATTACGACCAATGCGTTGCTCATCAGGGGACTGAACTACGACCCGGCCAAGCTCGAGCCGGTCGCGATCATGTCGCACCTCCCCAACGTGCTGCTGGTGCGGCCCGATTTTCCCGGCAAGACGGTGGCCGACCTGATCGCCTACGCCAAGGCCAATCCAGGCAAGTTGAATTTCGCCTCGCAGGGCGTCGGCACCACCTCGCATCTCACCGCCGAGCTGTTTGCTTCGATCACCGGCGTGAAACTCACCCACGTTCCCTACAAGGGAACCGGCCCGGCGCTCAACGACATCATAGCGAGCCACGTCGACTTGTTCTTCACCGAACTGTCGACCTCGATGCAACTGCACAAGGCCGGCAAGGCCAGGATACTCGCGGTCGCCACCAAACAACGCGTGCCGGCGATTGCGGACATCCCGACGCTCGACGAAGCCGGCGTGCACGGTTGCGAGTCCGACACCTGGAACGCCATTACCGCGCCGCCGAAAACGCCGCCAGCCATCATCGCCAAGCTCAACGACGCCGCCAACAAGGTGATGCAGATGCCCGACCTGTTGGCGCGCTACAAAGCGCTCAACGCCACGCCGGGCGGCGGCACGCCGGCCGAGATGGCCGCCTTCATCAAAGAAGAGACGCGACGCTGGAGCGCCGTGATCAAGAACGCCGGCATCCAGCCGGAGTGAGCGCCGCGAAGCGCGGAGTGCGCGGAGCGCAATCGGGGAACGGCCCGGATCGCGCGAGTGGGCCGCTAGCGCGAATCGTCAGCTAGTGGACGATGATTTAGGTCGGCGCGGCACACTCGATCGTCATTGCGAGCGAAGCGAAGCAATCCAGAGCGGCTTGCGCCGACTCCTGGATTGCTTCGTCGCTTCTTCGGGGCTTTTCACAATGACGCTGCGGAAGCCATACAATTTTTTGTTGCCAAAGCGCACAAACATAATCTAAAATCGTATAAAGCTGGTGTCATTAGAGGCACCGCGCAAGTTCATTCGAGGGGAATCTAGAATGAGCGACATCGAAAACCGTCTGTTCCGCTATTACGTGGCGGTTGCCGAGGAGCAGCATTTCGCCCGCGCCGCCGAGCGGCTCAGCATCACGCCGCCGACGCTCACGCATCAGATCAAGAAACTTGAAAGTCAGTTGGGCGCGAAGCTGCTCAAACGAAAAGGCAACACCAAAGTCGTCGTCACCGGGGCAGGCCAGCGTTTTTTGGCTGACGCGCGCGAGGCTTTGCGCCACGTGGAACAGGCAACGGTACGTGCCCGGCAGGCCGGACGCGGCGAGCTGGGCAGCCTTGAACTCGGCTTCATGACCGTGATGTCCGGCGCGGGCTTGCTGCTGACTTGGACGGGCGCGTTCGAGCAAGCTCATCCGGCGATCGACATTACCATGCGCAAGCTGTCGCCGATGGCGCAGATCGCCGGCATCGTGCACAACGAGCTGGATGCCGGTTTCACGCGCCCGCCGAACAAATATCCGCCGGGCGTCCGCGGCTTCGAGATCTATCGCCAGCCCATGGCGCTGGCGCTGCCGAGCGAGCATCCTCTCGCGCAGAAGAAGGACATCAGCCCTGCGATGCTCGCGCGCGAGCCGTTCGTCAGTATCCCAACCGAGCTTGACCTGGGGTTCTTTGGCTATACCGAATCTATCGCTCGCATCGGCCATTTCATACCGCGCGTAGTCAAGCGCCAAGATGATTTCACCGCGGTGCTGACCTACGTCGCCCACGGCTACGGCATCGCGGTGGTGCCGGGGCTTATGAAAATGATGAATTTCTCCAACGTCGTATTCCGCGACATCGCGGCCGATCCAGTGCCCCAGGCGCCGATCGCTTTCGTCTATGGCAGTGACCCGTCACCGTCGGCCAAGTTGCTGATCCGGCATATGCAGCGCCACGCGCTGCGGAATGGCGGCAAGGGCACCGCTCCGCCTCCCAGCGGGAGCGCACGGCCAAAAGGTGTCGTGAGGCTGGTCGCGTAGCGTGATGAATCCCCTTCGCCGCGAGTTTTTGTTGCTTTCGCTCGGTGCCGCGGCATGGCCGCTCGTTTCGCGTCCTGCAGCGGCGGATTCGTTTGCACCGCGGCCGGTCCACATCGTGGTGGGTTTCCAGCCAGGGGGCTCGGGCGATGTCGCCGCGCGGCTGATAGCGCAGCCGTTGCAGCAACGGTTGGGTCAATCGGTCGTCATCGACAACCGCCCCGGCGCCGGCGGCACTGTCGCCACCGAAGATGTGGTCAAAGCGCGGCCCGACGGTGGCACGCTGATCCTGGCGGGCCCGAGCGATGCGATCGATGCGACCCTCTATAAGCATTTGCCGTTCGATTTCATCCGCGACATCGCCATGGTGGCCGGCATCATGCAAAGCCCGCTGGTGATGGTGACCAATCCCGCGATCGCGGCCAAAAGCGCCGCGGAATTCATCGCCTACGCCAAGGCCAATCCCGGCAAGATCGATATGGCATCCACAGGAACCGGCACGGCCCCGCATCTCGCGGGCGAGCTGTTCCAGATGATGGCTGGCGTTTCGATGGTTCACGTCCCTTACCACGGCGAGGCGGCGGCGCTCGCCGACCTGGTGGCTGGCCGCACGCAGCTCATGTTCACCGCCGTTGCCAACGCGATCGGCTTTATCGGCGACGGGCGGCTGCGGGCGCTCGCGGTCACGAGCTTGCACGCATCGCCGG
>JASHXZ010000376.1 GCA_030043285.1 Xanthobacteraceae bacterium
TCCTTCTGGCGACAAACGGCCCCGACAGGTCAGAAGTGTTCAGCTTGCGAACAGCGGAAAACAGGGACGAGAAGGCCTTGTAAGGCAGACCCGCGCGGGCCGTAGAGGCCGCATTGGCCGAATGGGGTCTGTAGGTCGCGAGGGTTCCCAAGCGCGTCGCTAACCTGTGGGCTTCTCCCAGATCGAAACGTGCTGGCGGCTCTCGCTGTGACCGGCGAGCGCAGCGGGCGCGAGCACACGCGTACAAGGCAAAGCCGGTCCCGTTCCACACCCATGCTGATCGATAGACGCCGCTTTGTGGCCACCGCAACCACAGCCGCGGTCATTTGTTTACACGCAGGATCGGGAGCCTTCGCGGCATCCAGTAATCAAAGGAGAATTATTATGAGCCGAGAGATTATAAGGGTCGAGCCGCTTTCAAGTTATCTCGAACGCTACAAGGCGCCCGCTTCCGTGATGACCCGTCACGGCAATACGCTTTATGTGTCCGGCCTGCCGCCGTTTGATCCGGCGACGGGCGAAATCGTCAAGGCGCCGATCGAGCGCCAGACTGAATTAGTGCTCGAGCAGTTAAAACTCTGCATGGACACCGCTGGCTCCTCCCTCGACAACATTTTAAAGTGCACCGTCTATTGCACCTCGGTGGCGATGTTCCCCGCCGTCAACGGTGTCTATGCGAAATTCTTTCCGAATAATCCGCCCGCCCGCATGTTCGTGAATGTCCCCGCGCATCCAGGGCCGTTCGATATCGAGATCGATTGCGTCGCCTCGGTCTAACATCACGGCGTCTCTATTGCCACGGGCGCTGCTATCGCGGTTGTCGTGTTCGGATTGGTCGTCCTTGGGCCTGGGATACTGATTGCCCTGCCCCAATACCTGAAAGTTCACGCGGTGAGTACGATTGACGATGGCCCGATATGGGGCATGCTGATTGCAGCGCCTCTGACCGTTCCCGGCGGCATCGCCCTTGGTTTGTGCCTTGGTGGTGCGGTCGGCTTTCGGTTGTTCAAAAAATCACGGTCCTGGGGCGAGTGAAATCAAAAGGGACCACCCTGAAATTCAAAAGGCACCGCTCGATATGGAAACGGGCCAGTACTGATGACGATGAGGCCGCCAACTGAGGGCCTATCTGTTCAAACAGGGTCCCCATGTGGGAGCATTATGGCAAATTCTCCTGTGGCAATGCGGACTTACCTCTAATGATGTCGGAGGCCTTGTCGGCCATCATGATCACGCAGGCATTGATGTGCGCCGAGACGAGGTCCGGCATCGCCGAGGCGTCACACACGCGCAAGCCTTCGATGCCGCGGACTTTCAGATCGGGATCGAGCACGCCGTCGATGCCCATCGCGCAGGTGCCGCACGGATGATGGGCGGTGATGACGACGTTTTTTAGCCAGGCGTCGATTTCGGCGTCGGTCTTGACCTGCAGCCCGGGCCCTTTCTCCTCGCCGCGGAATGGATCGAGCGCTTTGTGGAACGCAAGCTCCCGCGCGCGCTTGAAGCCTTCACGTAAGGTCGGCAGGTCGTTCGGCGCGGTGAAGAATTTGTAGACAATGCGCGGCGGCGCCATCGGGTCGGCGCTGTGCAGCAAAATCTCGCCGCGGCTGTCGGGATGCAGCAGCGTCGGGCGAATGCCGTAGCCGTCGAGGTAGGCCGGGCGGACGCCGGGGAACCACAGCCGAGGATCGTGCGAGGTGCCGCGGAACATGAACTCGATATCGGGCACCACGAGTTCGGGCCGCGTCTTGATGAAGGCATGCAGCCCGCCCGGCACCACGGTGCCCGGACCGGTGCCGAAGAAGTACGCCTGCAGCATGCTCACAGCCATGCGGTCGAAGCGCATCTCGCGGTGGAACGAGCCGGGCCGCGGCCGCGTGTAGGTCATGTAGGCGCCGAGATGGTCCTGCAGGTTCTTTCCAACCGGCAAGTCGGCCGCGACCGCGATGCCCGTGTCGCGTAAATGCTGCGCGGGCCCGATGCCGGACAGCATCAGCAGCTGCGGCGTGTTGAAGGCGCCCGTGGCGACGATGACATCGCGCGCCGCTTGCGTGCGAACTGTTGCGCCGTCTTTGACGTACTCGATGCCTTTGGCGCGCGTGCCTTCGAGCACAACGCGCGTCGTGTGCGCGTTCGTGAGGACAGTGAGATTTTTGCGGCCGCGCGCCGGCTTCAAAAACGCGTTGGCGGTGGAGGAGCGGCGGCCGTCGCGAATGGTGTACTGGCCGCGGCCGAAACCTTCCTGCTGCTTGGCGTTGTAGTCCTCAGTCAGCGCGTAGCCGCAGGCTTTGGCGGCGGCGAGCCAGCCATCGTATAGCGGGTCGTTGGTCTTGGCGAATTCGGTGCCGAGCGGTCCGTTGGCGCCACGCCAGGGATTGGCGCCGCCCTCCCACGTTTCGCAGCGCTGGAAATACGGCAGCACGTCCGCATAGGACCAGCCGCGTGCGCCCTTCTGGGCCCAGCGGTCGTAATCGCCGGGATTGCCGCGGGTGTAGGCCATGACGTTGATCGAAGACGATCCGCCCAACACCTTGCCGCGCATTGCTTCTATGCGCCGGCCGTTGAGGTTCGGCTCGGGGTCGGTCTCGTAGCCCCAGTCGAACATGCGGTAATCGTGCATGCGGCCCATGCCGAGCGGGATGTGGATGTAGGGATGCCAGTCGCGGCCGCCGGCTTCGAGCAACAGCACGCTCGCGGCGCCGTCTTCGCTCAGCCGATTGGCGAGCACGCAGCCCGCCGAGCCAGCGCCGACGATGATGTAGTCGTAGCCGTTCGCAGGCATTTCACTCCCCTTTGCCGTTTCCCCGGCGCAGTGCAGCACGCAGTGATGCACTGCAGATCCGGCATCGTTCCATACTCGGTGCTTTGAAAGGTGCCGGATCAGCGGCGCAGCGTTGCACGCTCCACTGCATCCGGCAAACGGCGTGTTTTTCTAGTCCCGCGCGTAACCGATCAGTCGCTTCTTCTTGCGGCCGAGCATGACCAGGATCGCCGCGATGACCGCCAGCACCGCCCAGCTCGGCAGATCGAAAAATCCCTGCACGTAAGGGTCCCAGGCCCACAGCAGTTTCGCCTTGAACCAATCCTGCACGGCGTTGAGGCTGTGCTGATCGATATCGGCCCACAGTTCGCCGACCTTGAGCGGCACGAACTGCTGGTTGGCGATCGATTTCGTGCCGTCATAGACAAAGAATACGAAGGCGGTGGCCAAGAGGCACAGGCCGATAAAGCGAAGAACAAAGCGGATCATGAGGGTTCGGCTTTTGCCACGCGGGCAGCGTGAATGAAGGCATTACTCTGCCTTGCGGCCGTGTTCAATGTGTGACGGTGCGGCGTTTGCGCGTTCGCAGCCTCAAACCATGAGACCGGCACCGGCTTGAGCATAGGCGGGCGGTTTCGCTAAGGTCCCCCCGCCGGCCATGTGCCGGCGGCTTTTTTACAGGACAATAATCATGGCTTCCCAGAAAAGCGGCCGAGACGGCAGCCGCGCCAATCGGCCGACTTTCACCGATCAGGAAGCGCTGCTGTTTCACAGCCAAGGCCGCCCGGGAAAACTCGAAGTCGTCGCCACCAAGCCGATGGCGACGCAGCGCGATCTGTCGCTGGCCTATTCGCCGGGCGTCGCGGTGCCGGTTCTGGCGATCGCCGAGGATGAGGCGCGCGCCTTCGATTACACGACCAAAGGCAATTTCGTCGCCGTCATCACCAACGGCACGGCGATCTTGGGTCTCGGCAATCGCGGCGCGCTGGCCGCCAAACCGGTGATGGAAGGCAAGTCGGTGCTGTTCAAGCGCTTTGCCGACGTCGACTCCATCGATCTTGAAGTCTCGACCGAAGATCCGGACGAGTTCGTCAACTGCGTGAAGCTGCTCGGCAAGAGCTGGGGCGGTATCAATCTGGAAGACATCAAGGCGCCGGAATGTTTCATCATCGAGCAGAAACTACGCGAGCTGCTCGACATTCCGGTGTTCCATGACGACCAGCACGGCACCGCCATCATTGCCGCCGCCGGTTTGATGAACGCGCTGGAGTTGACCGGCCGCGAAGTCGCAAAAACCAAGCTGGTCTGCAACGGCGCCGGCGCCGCCGGCATCGCCTGCCTCGAACTTTTGCGCGCCATCGGCTTTCGCCCGGAAAACCTCATCCTCTGCGACACCAAGGGCGTGATCTATGAGGGCCGCACCGATGGCATGAACCAATGGAAGTCAGGCTTCGCGGTGAACACCAAGGCGCGCAGCCTGGCTGAAGCGTTGGCCGGCGCCGACGTGTTTTTTGGTCTGTCGGTGAAAGGGGCGGTCACCAAGGCGATGGTGAAATCCATGGCCGACAAGCCGATCATCTTCGCCATGGCCAATCCCGATCCGGAAATCACCGTGGAGGACGTGGCCGCGGTGCGCTCCGACGCCATCATGGCGACCGGCCGCTCCGACTACCCGAATCAGATCAACAACGTGCTCGGCTTTCCGTACATCTTCCGCGGTGCGCTCGACGTGCGCGCCCGCGCCATCAACATGGAGATGAAGATCGCGGCGGCGCGTGCGCTCGCCGAACTCGCCCGCGAGGATGTGCCGGACGAAGTGGCGGCGGCGTACGGCGCGCGGCCGAAATACGGCCCCGATTACATCATCCCGGTGCCGTTCGATCCGCGGCTCATCTCGCACGTGCCGGCCGCGGTCGCCAAAGCCGCCGTGGAGTCCAAGGTAGCGCGGCGGCCGATCGCCGACATGGAGGCTTATCGCGAGCAATTGCGCAGCCGGCGCGATCCGATTGCCGGTGTGCTGGCGCGCATTTTCCAGGAACTGCGCCGCATGCCGCGCCGAGTCGTCTTCGCCGAGGGCGAAGAGGAGCAGGTGATTCGCGCTGCGGCGAGCTTCGTTCACCAGGGACTGGGCAGCGCGCTCCTGTGCGGTCGTGAAAATCGCGTGCGCGAAACCGCCAAGGCGCTCGGCGTCGAGCTCGGCGGCGGCATCGAGATCATCAATGCGGCGCTGTCGCGGCGCAACGCCGCCTACGCGGCCTATCTGTACGAGCGTCTGCAGCGCCACGGCTTTTTGCAGCGCGACTGCCAGCGCCTGGTCAATCAGGACCGCAATCATTTCGCGTCCTGCATGGTGGCGCTCGGCGACGCCGACGCCATGGTGACGGGAGTGACGCGCAACTTCTCGGTCGCGCTCGATGACGTGCGGCGCTGCATCGATCCCAAGCCCGGCCACCGCGTCATGGGCGCGTCGCTGGTGTTGGCGCGCGGCCGCACCGTGCTGGTCGCCGACACGGCAGTCACCGAAATGCCGAACGCGCAGGATCTTGCCGAGATCGCCGTCGAGGCGGCGCGCGTTGCGCGCGCGCTCGGCTATGAGCCGCGGCTGGCGCTGCTCGCGTTCTCGACCTTCGGTCATCCGCCGGGCGAGCGCTCCGAGCGCGTGCAGGAAGCGGTACGGCTGCTCGACCGCGCGCATGTCAATTTCGAATACGACGGTGAAATGGCGGCGGATGTGGCGCTCAACATGGAAGCGCGCGAACCCTATCCGTTCTGTAGGCTCTCGGGTCCGGCCAACGTGCTGATCATGCCGGCCTTCCATTCCGCCTCGATCTCCACCAAATTGCTCATGGAACTCGGCGGCGCCACCGTGATCGGCCCGATGCTGGTCGGGCTCGACCGCTCGGTGCAGATCGTGCCGCTCGGCGCCAACGACGCGCAGCTCGTCAACATGGCGGCGCTGGCCGCCTATCGGGTCGGCGGCTGATTTTTTCGGACCGGACGCTGCATGCAAACCCGCAAGCTCGGCAGTTCGGGCCCGGACGTTTCGCTGGTCGGGCTCGGCACCAACAATTTCGGCGGCCGCATCGATAGTGCGGCGGCGCGGCTTGTGCTCGACAAGGCGTTCGAACTCGGCGTCACGCTGATCGACACCGCCGACGTCTACGGCAACAAAGGCGGCTCGGAAGAAATTTTAGGCCGGCTGCTCGGCCCGCGACGCCGGCAGGTCGTGCTGGCGACCAAATTCGGCCTGCCTATGGATAAAGCCGAAAAGCTGCGCGGCGCCTCACAGCGTTACGTCATGGCGGCCGTGGAGGCGAGCTTGCGGCGGCTCAAGACCGATTGGATCGATGTTTATCAGATGCATTATCCCGATCCTGCGACGCCCATCGAGGAAACGCTGCGCGCGCTCGACGATCTCAAGCGGGCAGGAAAAATCCGCTTCGTCGGCTGCTCCAATTTTTCCGCCGCTCAGCTCGAGCAGGCGCAAAGCGTTGCCGCGCGGCAGCATCTTGTGCCGTTCATCTGCTGCCAGGACGAATACAGTCTGCTCGAGCACGCGCTGGAAAAAGACCGGCTGCCCGTCATGGAGAAATACGGTCTCGGGCTGTTGCCCTATTTCCCGCTCGCCAGCGGCTTGTTGACCGGAAAATACCGACAAGATGCGCCGCTGCCGCCCGGCTCGCGGCTCGCCAAGAGCGCCCACCACGCCGATGATTTGCTCAACCCGCGCAACTGGCGCACCGTGGCGGCGCTGTCGGCATTCGCTGCGGCGCGCGGGCACACGCTCCTTGAACTGGCGATGAGCTGGTTAGCGAGCCGGCCATATGTCTCCAGCATCATCGCCGGTGCGACCCGGCCCGAGCAAATCGAGCAGAACGTCGCCGCCGTCGGCTGGGCGCTCACCCCGGCCGACTTGGCCGAGATCGACCGCATAACCCTTTAACTGCACCGCAAGTTTTCGCTGTATCGATTCACAGCCGCGAAACTTCTGTTGGTTAACGTCGCCGCATGCAGCACGTCACACCAACAGCGCCGCTGGCGCTCGAAATCCGTGGCTTGATCAAGCGCTTCGACCGCCCTGCGGTCGACGGCCTCGATCTTTCCGTCCGCACTGGCGAGTTCTACGCCCTGGTCGGTCCGAACGGCGCCGGCAAGACCACGACGTTGCGGATGATCGCGGGGCTGCTTCGCCCCGACGCCGGCACGGTCCGCATCGGCGGCATCGATGCGCTCGCCGATCCGATCGCCGCCAAGCGCATCGTGGCGTGGGTTTCGGACGAGCCGATGATCTACGACAAGCTGACGCCGCGCGAATATCTGGAATTCGTCGCCGGGCTGTGGAGCGTCGAGCCTTCGCTCGCCGCGGCGCGGGCCGACGAGCTGTTGGACTGGCTCGACTTGGCGCCGCACGCCGACGAGCGCTGCGAAGGCTTCTCCAAGGGCATGCGGCAGAAGGTGGCGCTGGCCGGCGCGCTGGTTCACGACCCGCGCGTGATCATCCTCGACGAGCCGCTGACTGGCCTCGACGCCGGCTCCGCACGCCAGGTCAAGACCGTGCTGCGCGAACGCGCCCAAGCCGGCGGCACCATCGTGATGACCACGCATATTCTCGAAGTCGCCGAGCGCATGGCCGATCGCATCGGCATCATCGCCCACGGCCGGCTCATCGCCGAAGGCACGCTCGACGAGCTGCGCGCGCAGGCCGGCACGCAAACGAACGCACAGGCGCGCGATGCCGGCAGCCTCGAAGAGACCTTCCTCGCGCTCGTCGCCGAACCGGCGCAAGCCGCATGAGCGCTGCTTCTGGTACGGCGGTCTGGTTCGCCCAGCACGAGTGGCGGCTGGCGTGGCGCGATTGGCTGTCGATGATCACCGCCGGCCGGCGCGAGCGGCTGCGCAAAGTCGTGGTCGGCATCGCCGCCTTCTTCGCCTTCATGCACGTTGTCGCCACCTGGATGGTCGGCCGCTATGCCGACGCGGTGATCGACAAGCAGACGCTGATCGCCGTCACGGCGACCGCGCTCTTGTCCTGGCTCCTGATGATCTCGCAAGCCATGGAATCGATTACGCGCGCCTTTTATGCGCGCTCCGATCTGGATCTGATCCTGGCTTCGCCGGTGGCGAGCGACAGATTGTTCGGCGTGCGCATCGCCACTGTGGCGCTGGCAACCACCATGATGGCGCTGCCGCTCGCGGCGCCGTTCATCGACGTGCTGATCGTGCGCGGCGGCTGGCGTTGGCTCGGTGGCTACGGATTGATCGTGGCGATGGGCGCTTCGGCGGCGGCGCTGGCGGTGGCGCTGACGGTCGCGTTATTTCGCGCGCTCGGCGCCAAGCGCACGCGCTTTGTCGCGCAGGTCGTCGCCGCCGTGATCGGCGCCGCGTTTGTGATTGGCCTGCAGGTCGCGGCCATTCTCTCCTACGGGACGCTCTCGCGCGTCGCCGTATTGCAGTCCGATACATTGTCGGCGCTGGCGCCCGATACCGGCAGCGTGTTGTGGTGGCCGGCGCGCGCGGCGCTTGGCGATGGTGTCGCGCTTGCCGGCGTGTTGGCCGTGAGCGTGGTGCTGCTCGCAGCCGCCATCGCATTTGTCGCGCCGCGTTTTGCCGACTACGCCATCGCGGCCGCCGCTGCGGGCAATTCCAGCGCGGCCGCAGTGCGGCGCTCCGCAGCGTTCCGCGGCAAAAGCTCGCCGCGTCGCACGCTGCGCCGCAAGGAATGGCTTCTGCTGCGGCGCGATCCGTGGCTGATGTCGCAGACGCTGATGCAGATGCTCTATCTGGCGCCGCCGGCGTTGATGCTGTGGCGCAGTTTCGAGAACGGCAGCGGGGCATTGCAGCTGCTCCTGCCGGTGCTGGTGATGGCGGCGGGACAGCTTGCCGGCGGCTTGGCCTGGCTCGCGATCTCCGGTGAGGACGCACCCGACCTCGTCGCTACCGCGCCGGTTCCGGC
>JASHXZ010000377.1 GCA_030043285.1 Xanthobacteraceae bacterium
AAGCGGCGGCTCTGACCGCTGCCAGCGCGGGAGGACAGACATGACATTTCATCGCCTGCTTGCGGCCTTCGCCGCGGCGTCGTTGCTGCTTCCGGTTGGCGCTCGGGCGGCGGAGCTCAACGTGTCCGCCTCGACCGCGGTGAAAAGCGTGCTCGAGGAATTGGGCCCGCAATTCGAGAAGACGAGCGGCAACAAGCTCA
Source organism: Xanthobacteraceae bacterium (assembly GCA_030043285.1). Classification (GTDB taxonomy): domain Bacteria; phylum Pseudomonadota; class Alphaproteobacteria; order Rhizobiales; family Xanthobacteraceae; genus BOG-931. Next base: position 201 of record JASHXZ010000377.1, read on the forward strand.
CGTTCAGCTTCGGGCCGGCGGCGACGTTGAAGGAGAAGATCGATCACGGCGCCGCGTTCGATGTCGCGATCCTGACGGCGCCGTTGATCGATGCGCTGATCAAAGCCGGCAAGGTCGACGCCGCAACCCGCACCACGATTGCGCGCGCCGGGTTGGGCGTTTCGCTTCCCGCCGGCGCGCCGAAGCCGGACGTGGCCACCGACGAAGCGCTCAAGCGCACGCTGCTCGCCGCAAAATCGGTCGGCTTCAACGGCGTCGGTGCGAGCCGCGGCGGCTGCGAAGCCATGCTGCGCAAGCTCGGCATCGCGGATGCGCTGGCGCCGAAGATCAAGCTCCTCGACGTCTCCGCGCCGGTTGCTGTCGCCAAAGGCGAGGTCGAAATCGGGCTTGGCCCGGTCAGCGAAATCCTCCCGGTCGAGGGCGTGCAGCTCGCCGGACCTTTCCCTGCCGACGTCCAGTCGTATCTGGTGTTCTCCGCGGCAGTGTCGAGCGCGAGCAAAGATGCGGACGCGGCCAAGGCGCTGATCAAATTCCTGACATCGCCGGTGGCCCCGCCCGTCCTTAAGACCAAGGGCATGGAGCCGGGCTGAGCCCCACGCTTTAAGGTATCGTTACGCTGCCGCCTGATACACTCGCGTCCGGTTGGGGACGTGTTTCGACCCAAAGATTGCCCGATTTTTGGTACCTTTACCGCAGCACGCCACGCGATTCGAGGTGCGCCTATGAAGAAGATCATCATCCTGGCCGCGGCCGTCGCGGCGCTGACCATAACCAGCGTCCAGGCGCAGGACGCCGGCGGCGGCATGGGCGGCGGCGGCATGGGCGGCGGCGGTATGGGAGGCATGGGCGGCGGGCGACATCACGGCCAGCAGCAAAAGAACGACAAGGCCGCGCCGGCGAAGCCGAAGGTCGATGAAAAGGCCTACAACGCCGCGCTCAAGGGCATCCCCGACAAGCCCTACGACGCCTGGCATTCCGTCCGCTGACCTTACTCACCCGGCGGTCGCGACCGGCTTCACTACACGCTCTGCTGTGCTATTCTGACAAGGCGCAATAAGACGCGACTTGGCGGGGTTCTACGGCTCAATCCCGCCAAGCGTGCGGGCCACCAAAAGGGGGAGCGTGCCAATGGCTCAGGCTCAGGGTGAAGCACAACTGATGTGTCCGGGACTCTCCGGATTCTATGCGACGATGCTGCCGATCGCCGAAACGTTCGTGCGCATCGTGGTCGGCGTCATGTTTTTGATGCACGTTTCGGTCAAGTTGCACATGGGCGCCGGTGCGGTCGCCGCCAATATCTTCGCCAAGAACGGCTTCGAGCCGGCACTGGTGTGGGCCTATGTGACCATGTTCATCGAACTGGTCGGCGGCGTTTGCCTGATCGTCGGCCTGTTGACGCGGTTTGTCGGTGCAGTGTTCGCCATCGAGATGCTGATCGCGCTCTTGTTCGTGCATCTGGCGAAAGGCTACTCGGCCGGCGCCGGCGGCTACGAATATGTGCTGCTGATCGGGGCGGTCTGCTTCGTCTTCGCCATCCGCGGCGGCGGCCCGTATTCGGTGGACCGGCTGCTCGGCAAAGCGCTTTAGGCTTTCGACCGTTGCAAGGCGCGTGCGCGCCGCATCGGCCGCACGCGCGCTTTGCGATTGAGATCCGGCCTTATGGCTCAGGCGGCGATTGATCGGGCGCCGATTGTTGCGGCGGCGATTGATCGGCCGGTGCTTGTTGCGGCGGCGACGGCGACTGATTGGTCTCCGCGAGCTGCACCAGCGCGGCCGTGCAGGTACGGGTGCCGCTCAGGCCGGGCGGACCATGCCAGGTCTGGGTCCCCATGAATGTTCCGCCGCTTGGCGTCAGCGTGCCGCTGTAGTCGGAGCTTGCCGTCGCTACGGCTCGTCGGGCGAGGGCTGTCACATTTTTTCGGTGCGAAGTTCGATTGATTAAGATCGCGTTCTGATTGCGCGCGCGGCGCTTGCTATTAACTGTCACAAAAAAACGTGCACACTTTTTGTTTGTAACGCGCACGCACATAATCTAGGATCGTAGGCGCTTTCGGTTCATTAAAAGGTGCGTCGCACGTTGCGCGCAATGGTTAAACAATGAGCGAAATCGAGAACCGCCTGCTTCGTTATTTCGTCGCGGTCGCCGACGAGCAGCATTTTGGCCGCGCCGCCTTGCGTCTCGGCATCTCGCCGCCGACGCTCACCCATCAGATCAAGAAGCTTGAAAGCGAGCTCGGCGCCAGGCTGCTGGACCGAAACGGCAACACCAAAGTCCTGCTCACCGATGCCGGCCGGCGCTTTCTGCCTTGCGCACTCGAAGTGCTGCGTCAGGTCAAGGAGGCGGCGGCGATTGCCCGACAGGCCGGA
>JASHXZ010000378.1 GCA_030043285.1 Xanthobacteraceae bacterium
CCACCCTGGGCGCGGGATTCTGAGCCTGAACCGGAGCCTGAACCGGTCGCGGAGGCCAACGATTTAGCCGACGCGGACGACATGGCCGAGATGCGGCCCGAGGAAGACGGCGAAGCCGACGACATGCCGCATTTTTTGGGCGATCGCGCCATGGTCGATCTGCGGCGCCGCCTGTCGCTCGATCCGGAAATTGTGCCGCCACCTCCCATCAGGCTCGAGGAGCGTCCGTCGGTGGTGCGGATCGCGGTGCGATTGTGTGCCGTGACCGCAGTGGCCGCACTCGTCGCCTGGGTGGTGGTGTCGTATTCGCGCCTGCGGCTGCGGGCGCACGAGATAGCGCATACCGACATTTCCTCCGACATCGCCTCGGCGGCGCCAGGCGGGGTCAAGCTCGTGCACGTCCATACGCCGATGCCGGATCCTGCCGCAGTGCCGGCGGACGGACCGGCCGCTGGCCCGGCTGCGGTCCACGCCTTCGCGGCGGAGGAGAAACCTCCGGCGCCGCCGGCCGCCGAAATGCCGCAGCCGGCGCAACAACCCGGCATGTCGGTCGCGGTCGAAACGCCGGCGCCAGCTACGGCGTGGCCGTCTCCGCCGCAGCAGGCTGAACGATCAGCCGCAGTGCAAACGGCAGCGCCGGCCGCCGGATGGCCGTCGCCGCCCCAACAGCCCGAAGAGTCGATCGCGGTGCAAACGCCGCCGCCGGCGCCTGCGGCGGTCGATACCACCAGACCGACACTCGACGCCGATGAGATCGCCTTGCTGCTCAACCGCGGCAAGGCTTTCCTCAACGATGGCGACGTCGTCTCGGCGCGGCTTGCGCTGCGGCGCGCGGCCGAGGCCGGCAGCGCGGAAGCGGCGCTGGCGCTCGGCGCCAGTTACGATCCGCTGGTCATCAAACAGACCGGTGCGGTCGGCGTGCAAGGCGACGCCGAGCAGGCGCGGCAATGGTACCAAAAGGCGGCGGCGCTCGGCTCGAACGTCGCCTCGCGCCAACTGGCGAATCTGGCCAATGCGAGCCGATAGTGGGCTGGGCTGGCCCCGTGTAGGGTTGCGTTTTGTTAGCTGGGGCCGGATCAGGCGGTGGCGGGGCGATCATTAACGCCCCGCCATCGGCCATAACGCCACGGCAGATACCAGCGCGCCCGCGCCGGTAAACTATCGGGAACGAAGTCAAGCCCCGCGGTGCCGAACGGATGACAGCGGCAAAGCCGCGCCAGCGTCATCCAGCCGCCGGCCCATAGCCCGAACCGCCCGATCGCCTCCTCGGCGTAATCCGAGCAGGTCGGCAAATGCCGGCAGCGCGCGCCGACCAGCCATGACAGGGCGTATTGGTAGACTTTGACCAGGCCGCGGCCGACGAGGCGAGGGGCTCTGTGCGCGGTGCCGAGCAACGAAATGGCAGTCACTCCGCCGCCGTTTTGGCAGCGCGCTTGGCCTCGATCTGGCCGATAGCGTCGACCACCGCGTCGAACGTCAGCATGGTCGAGGCATGGCGAGCCTTGTAGTCGCGTACCGGCTCGAGCACCGCGATATCGGCCCACTTGCCGTCGTGTGGCGGCTCGCCGTTCTCCTTGAGCATCTTGCGCACGGTTTCCCGCAAGCTGCGCAGCTCGTCGGCCTTCGCGCCGATGACGTTGCGCGCCATGATCGAGGACGACGCCTGGCCCAATGCGCAGGCCTTCACCTCATGGGCGAAGTCGGTGACGGTGTCGCCCTCCATCGTCAGGTCCACCGTGACCGTCGAGCCGCACAGCCGCGAGTGCGCGGTGGCGCTGGCGCCGGGGTCTCGCAGCCGCCCGATTCGCGGAATCGTGCCGGCAAGCTCGATAATGCGCTTGTTGTAGACGTCGTTCAGCATTGCGACCCACTATATAGGCATCGCCATGGCCGAGCGAGAGTCCGTCTGTCCGTCATTTCGGCCCAGCGCAGCAAGCGCCGGAATCCATAACCACCGACGGATCCGGCTGCACGTCTATGTCAATACGCGCTGTTCTGTGATTATGGATTCCGGGTCGCGCCGTTTGGCGCGCCCGGAATGACCAAAATGTCTAGCAATTCGCCATTTGCTGCACCCGGCACGGCCGCCGACCTCGAAGAGGGGTCGGCGCTGACGCCGAAATTCGATGCCGACGGCCTCGTCACCTGCGTCGCTACCGACGCGGCGTCGGGCGACGTGCTGATGGTTGCGCACATGAACGGCGAGGCGCTGGCGAAAACCATCGCGACCGGCGAAGCCTGGTACTACAGCCGCTCGCGCCGGGCGCTGTGGCGCAAGGGCGAAACGTCGGGCCACACCCAGCGCGTCGTCGAGCTACGCATCGACTGCGACCAGGACGCGGTGTGGCTCAAGGTCGAGCAGGTGGCGGGCGCCTGTCATACCGGCCGCCGCTCGTGCTTCTATCGCACGGTGCCGCTCGGCCAGGCTGGCGGCGCAGTAAAGCTCGAATTCCGCGACCAGCGCGTGTTCGATCCGCAGGCGGTGTACGGCGGCAAGGGTTAGTTGCTGCGCGTTGACGCCTTCGCTCCTGCCAGCAATCGCTCTGCCCGTGCCAGATGCGGGCGGTCGTACATGGCGCCGCCGATGGCGACGACGCCTGCACCGGGATTTTGCGTAAACGCATCGACGATTTCTTGCGCACGGGCGAGCGCCTCTGCGCTTGGTGTGAACACTTCGTTGATGATCGGCAACTGCGCTGGGTGAATCGCCATCTTGCCGACAAATCCGTCGCGGCAGGCCTCCTCGCATTCGCGGCGAAAACCCTTGTCGTCGCGGAAATCGACATAGACGGTATCGATCGCCGGCACCTGTGCGGCAGCGGCGCCGGCAAGGCACAGCGCGCGCGCCAGTCGATACGGATCGAGGAAGCGGTTTTGCGCGTCGCGGTTGGCGCGGGCGCCAAGTTCGGCAGACAAATCCTCGGCACCCCAGGTCAGTCCGATCAGCCGTGTGCTGGCACCCGCAAACGTGCCCATCAGGAACAGGGCTGAGCCTGTCTCCGTGGCGATGGGCAGGATTTTGATGGCGCCGTCGGGTAAGCCGTTAAGCGCTTCGCGCACCGCCAGTTTGGCGTCCGCATGCGTCACGGCAGCGCCGCCCTCCGCCTTCGGCAGCATGATGGCGTCCGGCTTGGCCGGTGCGACGGTGTCGAGGTCGGCATCGGTCAACCCGGTCTGCAGCCCATTCACCCGCACCAGGAGATAAGGCCGGCGCGGCGCCGCCATCGCCTCCCTGAGGAACGCCGCCGCGCTTTGCCGCGCGCGCGCCTTGCCGTCGAGCGCGATCGAATCCTCAAGGTCGACGATCAACGCGTCGGCGCCGCTCGTCATCGCCTTGTCGAGCTTTTTCGCGCTGTCTGCTGGAACGAAGAGAAAAGAGCGCATGGCGGCTGTGTTCATATCACCCGCGGCTGCGGCTGCCCGCCATGGCTCTGACGGCCTTCCCAGCCGCGCTCACGAACGTCTGAAAATCCGAAGATACTGGTTTTCCTTCTGCAGGCACCAGGTGATCTCTGAAGCCTTTGCTGATCTCCAACTGCGCTCCCCGTCCGGAGCGTCCTTTGTTGCAGATGTTGTCTTTGTGGAGACCCGCGTACTCGCGATGTTCGCGATCCGACAAACTGATATCGGAGCTAAGCTTGCTTCCGATCTTGGCTTGCACCTCCGGCAAGCTGGTGCTGTCGGTGAGATATATGATTTTGAAGCTCAGCGCCGTGCGGATCGCCTCCAGTTCGTTGAAAATGCAGATCTTGAGCGATTCATCGCGGCCGCCGATGTAGACTCTTCGGCTCTTATCCGGCGCGTCTCGCGCTCCGTGAATAGCGAGAACAAAGTCGCATGGTTCGATGACCTCACGGCAACTCACTTTCCCTTCCAGGCGGTTTTCGTCGTTCTCATATTGTTCGGAATAGACGTGCAGATAATGCAGGTTTTCGCCGCCCTTTCTGTGCCCGTTGAAAGCGAAAA
>JASHXZ010000379.1 GCA_030043285.1 Xanthobacteraceae bacterium
CTCAGCGAGCCGCCCGAGATCGTCCCGCAACGCCTGAAGGTCCCGCTGCAAATCGCCGGATGCGGCGGACGCCGCTCGGCCGACCTCGCGGACGCCTTCGCGCGCTTCGTTTGCCGTATCCCTCGCGGTGTCTCGCATGGCTTGCGATGCCGCTTCGGCCGTAGCCGTCGTATCCATGGTTGTGCTCCGTGCCGGAAAGAACCGAATTGTCCGAATAAGCGCCCAGCGAAGCGAAAAGTTCCCCTCAATCGGGAAGTTTGACCTCGTCCGGCGGGAATAAATGACTGAAGACAACGAGACCAATGATCGACAACGGCGTCGCCAGAAAGGCGCCGATCGGGCCCCACATCCAAGTCCAGAACGCCAGCGCCAGCACCACCATGAGCGGATTGAGCGTGATGCGTCGGCCGACGATGGCAGGCGTGATGAAATGCCCTTCCAACGTCGTCAGGCCGATAAAGCCGCAGGGCGCAACCAGCGCATGACCGAGCGAGGGAAAGCTGACGAGGCCGACGGCAAACAGCAGCAGGACCACCACCGCCGGCCCGACGTACGGGATGTAGTTAAGCACTGCGGCGACGAGTCCGAAAATCGTCGGGTCGGGGAGTCCGATCAGCCAGGCGCCGAGCGCGGTTACCGTGCCCACCGCCGCGTTAATGACGGTCACGATCGCAAGATAGCCGGCAAGATTCTTTTCGATGTCGTTGACGATGCGCAAGAAGCGCAGCTTGGCTTCGTGGCCGGAAAACAACAGCGCGAGCCGAACCCGCAACCCGGACAATCCGACCAGAAAGAACAACAGCGTGCCGAACAGCAACAACAGCTGCCCGGCGGCAGGCGTGACGAAGGCGATGACCGGCAGCACGACATTGGGCGGCCGTGCAGGACCGGCGGCTTGGCTGCCGAACAGTTCAGTTTCCAGCCGCCGCATCGCCGCGAGCGGCGTCTGCAGCACAGAGAGCTTCTGCTTGATAATGGCGCCGATTTCCGGCGCGCGCGCGATCCATTCGCCGACCGGTCCGGCCAGCGCCATTGCGGCGAGCGCCAGCGCGCCAAGCGCCAGCAAGACGATGACGATCGCGGTGATCCACGGCGAAATGCCGCGCCTTTCGACGGCCCGGATGAGCGGCGCGAGCGTCAGCGAAACCACCGCCGCGATCAGGATCGGCAGCAGGATGGTGCGCCCGACATACAGAAACGCGCCGAACAGAAGCAGGAAAATGCCAATAGTGGCGGCCTGGCCGGCCGAACTCCACAGCCCGCCGATGCTGCCGACCGGGTGCGGGTCGTTGATGACCAGCGCGTACCGGCTCGCCCTCTTGGCACGGATATATTCCACAAATACCTCCGCAACCCTCGCCAGAAGCCGCCGCGTTCGCTTTCCGACGCATTAACGGGATAAAGCAGGGTGGGGTTCCGCCAGCCGCGGAAATCGCCTGCGGCGCGGCTCTTTCCGCGATGCAACGGGCTTGTTAGAAGGGCGCCGCATGAACGACCAACCGGCCAAAGCGCGCAATTACAGCGAAACGCTGTTTCTGCCGAAGACCGATTTCCCGATGCGCGCCGGGCTGCCGCAGCGCGAGCCGGAAATTTTGGCGCGCTGGCAGAAGCTCGGCCTCTATGAGCGGCTGCGTGCCGCCGGCAAAGGGCGCGCGAAGTTCGTGCTGCACGACGGGCCGCCTTACGCCAACGGCAACATCCACATCGGTCACGCGCTCAACAAGATCCTCAAGGACGTGGTGACGCGCAGCCAGCAGATGCTCGGCTTCGATTCGAACTATGTGCCGGGCTGGGACTGCCACGGTCTGCCGATCGAGTGGAAGATCGAAGAGGAGAACTACCGCGCCAAGGGCAAGCCGAAGCCTGACTTTTCCGATGCGGCCGCTTTGGTCGAATTCCGCCAGGAGTGCCGCGCCTTTGCCGAGCACTGGATCAAGGTGCAGCGCGAGGAGTTCGAGCGCCTCGGCGTGGTCGGCGACTGGTCGCATCCCTACACCACGATGGCGTTCCCCGCCGAGGCACAGATCGCGCGCGAGCTGATGAAGTTCGCTGCCAACGGCACGCTCTATCGCGGAAGCAAGCCCGTGATGTGGTCGGTAGTGGAGAAGACCGCGCTCGCCGAAGCCGAGGTCGAGTACGAGGATTATGTCTCGGACCAGGTCTGGGTGAGGTTTCCGGTCAAAGGCTTCCCAGTTGAAGACTTCGAGCCGCATGGACAAAAACCTGTCGCGCGACCGATGCTGCCCGGCAACCTATCAATAGTTATTTGGACGACAACACCGTGGACTTTGCCAGGTAATCGCGCAATTTCCTTTAATCCGAAAATTTCTTACGGGATTTATTGGGTCAAAGATGCGCCAGCAAACAATTGGACAAAGGCGGGTGAGTACCTCCTGTTAGCCGATTCACTTGCGTTTGAGGTTATGAAACAGGCGCGCGTACTTGCGTACGAGCGGAAGGGTGATTTCGATAGTCGACACTTAGCGGCATTGGAGTGTGATCATCCACTTCGCGACGTCCTCACTGGTTATGGTTTCAGAGTACCTCTCTTAGCCGGTGAACATGTTACGGATGACGTCGGTACAGGTTTCGTACATACCGCGCCCGGACATGGGCGAGAAGATTTTGACGTTTGGACAGCTAATGCGCCTGAGTTAGCCAGGCGCGGAATCAAAACTGCGATTCCTTATACGGTAGATGCGGACGGTCGTTTCACCGCACAGGCTCCAGGCTTCACCGGCAAATCTGTGCTCACCGAGACCGGCGAGAAGGGCGACGCCAACGAGGCGGTGATCAAGGCGCTGGTCGATGCCGGCATGCTGATCGCGCGCGGGCGATTGAAGCATCAGTATCCGCATTCGTGGCGCTCGAAGAAGCCGGTAATCTTCCGCAACACGCCGCAATGGTTCATCGCGATGGATAAGGACATCGCGAAGCATGACGATACGCTGCGCCATCGCGCTCTCTCTGCCATCCAAACAACACGCTGGGTGCCGGAGCAGGGCGAGAAGCGCATCACCGGCATGATCGAGTCGCGCCCCGATTGGGTGATTTCGCGCCAACGCGCCTGGGGCGTGCCGATCACGCTGTTCATTCAGGAGAATCCGGACGGTTCGGTCGAGATTCTGGACGATCCCGACGTCAATGTCCGCATCATCGAAGCCTTCGAGGCGGAAGGTGCCGATGCCTGGTACAAGCCGGGCGCGCGCGAGCGCTTCTTGGGCAAGCGCGGCAATGAGGGTTGGCAAAAAGTCGACGATATTCTCGACGTCTGGTTCGATTCCGGCTCGACGCACGCCTTCGTGCTCGAAGACCCGGTGCATTTTCCCGGCCTTGCTGGGATCAGACGCAAGGTCGATGGCGGTCTCGATTCCGTCATGTATCTGGAAGGCTCCGACCAGCATCGCGGCTGGTTTCACACCTCGCTTCTGGAAAGCTGCGGCACGCGAGGCCGCGCGCCATTCGACGTGGTGCTGACCCACGGCTTCGTGCTCGACGAGGACGGGCGCAAAATGTCGAAGTCGCTCGGCAACGTTACGGCGCCGCAGGACGTAATCAGCGAATCTGGCGCGGACATTTTGCGCATGTGGGTGTGCGCGGCCGATTACGCCGACGATCTGCGCATCGGTGCCGAAATCCTCAAAACCACGGTCGACACCTATCGCAAGCTGCGCAACACCTTGCGCTGGATACTCGGCAATCTGGCGCATTACCGTGCCGCCGAGCGCGTCGCCTACGAGCATATGCCGGAGCTGGAGCGCCTGATGTTGCACCGGCTGGCCGAGCTCGATCCGCTCATCCGCGGCGCTTACGCGGATTTTGACTACAAGCGCATCTTTGCAGCGCTCAACGCGTTCATGACGTCTGATCTGTCCGCCTTCTATTTCGATATCCGCAAGGACGCGCTCTATTGCGACCCGTATTCCTCGGTGACGCGCAAGGCCTGCCTCACCGTGCTCGATCAGCTGTTCCGCTGCACGGTAACGTGGCTTGCGCCGATGCTTTGCTTCACCGCCGAGGAGGCGTGG
>JASHXZ010000380.1 GCA_030043285.1 Xanthobacteraceae bacterium
CGGAGCAGGTGTCGCGTTCGTTGCGGCAACGTACTCGGCGAACACGCGGCCGATCAGCATGACGACGGGCCCTGAGGGCGGCTCGGCAGCGAGCCGCGCCGGCAGGTCCGCGATTGTCGCGGCGATGATGCGTTCGTCGGTTCGCGTTGCGCGTTCGATGGCGACGGCCGGCGTCGTAGCGTCGAGCCCAGCTTCGCGGGCGCGCGCGACCAGTTCGGGAAGCGTTTTGGTCGGCATGTAGACGATTGTTGTGGCCGCCGGGTCGGCGATGCTCGGCCAATCGATGTCGGCCGGCAGTTTGCCGTCGCGCGCAGATCCTTGAGCAGCATGGCCGGTGATGTACTGCACGCGGCGCGCGTCGCCGCGGCGGGTGAGCGAGACCAGAAGCCGGCTCGCGGCGCCTTGCGCGGTGGTGATGCCGGGCACCACCTCGACCGAAATGCCGGCTTCGCGGCAGGCGGAAATTTCCTCGTCGGCGCGGCCGAAGATCAGCGGATCGCCGCCTTTCAATCGCACCACGCGACGGCCGGCCTTGGCGAGCGAAATCATCAACGCGTTGATCTCGTCCTGGCGGCACGACGGCCGATGACCGGTCTTGCCGACCAGCATTTTCTTTGCTTCGCGGCGCGCGAAGTCGAGCACGTCGGGCGACACCAGATCGTCAAACAAAATCACATCGGCCGATTGCAGCGCGCGCACCGCGCGCAAGGTCAGCAATTCAGCGTCGCCCGGGCCGGCGCCGACCAGTGCCACCGAACCGCGCTGCTGCGCGGTCGCCCCGGTGAGCAAGGACGCGAGTTCGGCATCGGTCGGCGCCGCGTTCGGCGCCGTCACTGCGCGTTGGGTAAAGCGCTCCCAAAAATTGCGCCGGGCGCGGAACGGTAGGGTGCGTGCTTGCACGCGCGGGCGCCAACTGCGCGCGGCTTGCGCCCAGCGGGCGAAATTTTTCGGGATCAGCGCTTCGATCTTGGCGCGGATCGCCTGGCCGAATACCGGCGCGGCGCCGTCGGTCGAGATGCCGATGACCAGCGGCGAGCGATTGACGATGGCGCCGAACGAGAAATCGCAAAATGCCGGCCGGTCGATCACATTCACCGGCACGCCGGCCGCGCGCGCGGCGACGGCGAATGTTTTGGCTTCGTCGTCGACGACGCAATCGGCGACCGCCAGCGCGGCGCCGGATAAATCGTCGGCGCACCAGGCGCGGCGACGCAGCGTAATGGCGCCGTTCGGCGGTGCGACCGCAAGCGCGAGCATCTCGTCGCTCGGTTCCGCCGCAAACACTTCGACCTTGGCGCCCGCCGCGGAAAGCAGTTCGGCCTTCCAGGCGGCAGCCGCCGTGCCGCCGGCGACGACCACGCGCTTATCTTCGAGTGCAAAAAAAGCAGGCAACCGCGCCAGCGGCGCCATGCGGGTCGAGCTGAGTTCCGAAGGCTTGCGGCTCATGCGGATTGTCCAGGTATCAGCTTAGATAGAAGAATTTCCTCGCTACGCCAATTGGAAACCTGAAGATTAGAATAATTTACCTGCTGCCATCATTTCGCGAGTTGCTTGTTCCACCTAGCAGGGCGTTTGCACCCCGGACCTCCTGCCGGGGCCAACGGCTCTCATTCAATTCGTATGCCAATCAGCCAGGCCCAAAATTGGTGGGCGCCCGGCGGGGTTTCCGCCGAGCGCCCTTAGCACGCGTCAGTCAGCCTATAAGCCGGGTTCTGGATGGCACGCGGATTGTTACACCCGCCTGCGTGACGGCCATTCCTCTTGGACGCCGGTTACCCGGCGCCTCCAGCAACCAACCCGGACGGCCGGATCTGGACACAGATCCCGGCGCCACGCGCTCGCAGCGCCGCACCGTCCCTATTCGGTCTTGCTCCCGGTGGGGTTTGCCGTGCCGCCGGCGTTGCCGCCGGCGCGGTGCGCTCTTACCGCACCGTTTCACCCTTGCTGCGCCCCCTCCGGTAAGGGTGGGAGGCAGCGGTCTGTTTTCTGTGGCACTTTCCCTAGGCTCGCGCCCGCCGGACGTTATCCGGCACCGCTTGTCCATGGAGCCCGGACTTTCCTCCCCGTGCCCCTCCCGTCCTCGCCCCGCAAGTGGGAGAGGCGACTGGAGCCGGAGCGGCCGTCCGGCCGACTGACGACGAGAGGGATGGGGGGCGCGGCGCGCGTCGTCAAGAGGCGAGCCGCTCGAACGCCTTGGCTCGCGCCGCGATGTTGCGTGGCCGGCCGCGCTGGGCGAGCAGATCGTGCAGCGTCCGGCAGGTCGAGGCGTCGGCCAGGCCGTCGACGCGCTGCGGCCGGAAGTGGCGCTGGAACGCCGTCACCACGTCGTGGGTCGCGGAATCGTAAGCGCCGGTGACGGCAAGGCCGTAGCCGTAAGTGCGCAACGAGGTTTGCAGCGCCGTGACCGCCTCACCGCGATCGCCAAGCGTGAGCAGCGTGCCGGCCTCTGTGATCGGCGACGGCTTGACCCAGTGGCCGATGCCGGAATCGTGCAGCGTGCGCCACGGAAATTTTTCGCCCGGATCCTGCTTGCGTCCTGGCGCCACGTCGGAATGCGCCAGCACGCGCTCGGAAGCGATGCTGTGGCGGGTGAGAATGCTGCGGCAGAGTGCGGTGACGGCCGCAACCTGGCGCGGCGAAAAATTCGGATAGCCGAAGTCGTGACCCGGATTGGCGATCTCGATGCCGATCGAGGAGGAATTGATATCGGTCTCGCCGGCCCACACCGACACGCCGGCGTGCCAGGCGCGGCGGCTTTCCTGCACCATCTGAACGATGCGGCCGTCTTCGAACACCAGATAATGCGATGAGACTTGGCTGACCCGGCTGGTGAGACGCTCGAGCGCGGCTTTGGCGTCCGGCATGCCGGTGTAGTGCAGCAGGATCATATCCGGCAGCCGCTCGTCCTTGCGCTCGCCGTGATTGGGCGAGGGCACGACCTCGGCAACAACGCAGGAGTCCGGCAAGAACGCGCTACGCGACATAGAGCGACTCTAGGGCAACAGGTGTTGCACACAAGCCGATTTGGCTGACGCACCGCTTGCCTGTGGATAAAGCGCGCAGCCGTTGCAGCGGCGCAACGTTCGTGTCGCCTCGGTGACTCTGCAGCGCA
>JASHXZ010000381.1 GCA_030043285.1 Xanthobacteraceae bacterium
GATTATGCGGGCATTGGGCCGACGGCGCGATTGGCCGGCCAGCGCGAGGAGGTCCTCCTCAAGGCACTGCGCGACTTCAAGTCGGGCGCGCGCATCGGATCCGGCGGCGTGGCGTCGATGGCGGACGTGATGTATGGGCTGAGCGACAGCGACATGCAGGAGCTGGCACACTATATGGCGGCGCACCCGTGACCAGCGGCGTTCCCGGCGCGGAGCAGTAACCTCGGCGGCTTTCAGCGGCGGCTGACAACCGGCAGGCGTCGCCGCTCCCATCCGCTTCGCTCCAGCTCGGGAACGTGCTCGTCGGACTGCGGATAGCCGAGACAGAAATAGCCGATGAATTTCCAGTCGGCCGGCACGTCGAGCCTCGCCGCGACCACCCGCGGATCGAGGATCGAGACCCAGCCCATGCCGATGCCTTGGGCGCGGGCGGCGAGCCAGATCGTATGCATGGCAATCACCGCCGAGTACTCGATCATCTCCGGCATGGTGTGGCGGCCGAGATGGTGACCCTGCAAGGTCGAGGGATCGGCAAACACCGCCAGATGGCAGGGCGCTTCCTCCAAACCGGCAAGCTTGAGCCGTGCATAAAGGCCGGCGCGCTCCCGATCCTGCGCGGCGAGCGCGGCCGCATTGCAGGCGGCGAAATTATCCCGGATCGCCGCGCGTGCCGCCTCGTTTTCGACGATGACGAAACGCCAGGGCTCGCTGAGCCCGACCGAGGGGGCAAGGCATGCAAGCGCGATGAGGGCCTCGAGCGTGCCCTCCGGTAACGGGTCGCGGCGGAAGCGGCGAACGTCGCGCCGCCACATCAGCAAGTCGCGTAAGCCGGCCCGGAACGCGGCATCGAAGCTCGGTCCCGCCTGCGCGACCGAATCGCCGTCCGAACCTGAAAGTGCGCTCATTCCGCGAAGCTTAGAACGAATCGCGTTGGATCGAAATTCCCCAATCCCGGCTCGCTTGATGCCTCATCGCGCGCAATCCGGTCCCGGAGCGGGGCTCGACCATCAGGACTCGGCTTCCGTCGCATCGAGCTCAGGCAGAACGGATTCTATTTCCTTGCGGCGGCTTTCCAGGAACGGCGGCAGCTTCAGGTCGTGGCCGAGCGTCTCCGCCGGCTCATCCACCGTGAACCCCGGATCGTCGGTGGCGATCTCGAACAGAATGCCGCCCGGCTCGCGGAAATAGATCGACCTGAAATACTTGCGGTCGAGCTGCGCGGTCGGCTTCATGCCATGCTCAGCAATGAGTTTCTGCGCCATCGCGGCCTGGGCGGCGTCATTCGCCGCGCGGAAGGCGATGTGATGGACCGAACCGCGGCCTTGCTGGCCGGCGAGAAAGCCCTTCGCGGCGCGAATGTCGACCACGCCGCCGACCGCTTCGCTGGCTCGGTAACGCGTGAGCGCACCATCCTCTCCGGCGGCCGTGAAGCCGAGAACATCGGTCAGAATCGCCGCCGTGCGCGCGCCGTCGTCGAGCATCAGGGTGACGCCATGGAAGCCGCGGATGGCGTGCTCCATGGGAATGAGGCCCGCCGACCATGCCGGCTCGGATTCCGCCCCGCTAACGCCGACGAGTGCGAGGCTCATGCCGTCGGGATCGGTGAAGGACAATGCCGGCTGGCCGAAACGCTTTTCAACCGCCTCGTGCGCGACGCCCTTCTCGATGAAGCGATGCGTCCAGTATCCGATGGAGCTTGTGGGCACCCGGAACGTCGTCTGCTGCGTTTGACCGACGCCGACGCGCCCTGCCGCCGCATGTTCCCAGGGAAAGAAGGTCAGAACGGTGCCGGGATAGCCGACACGATCGCCGTAATAAAGATGATAGGTCCCGTTGTCGTCGAAGTTCACCGTCTTCTTGACGAAGCGCAGACCCAGGACATGCGAGTAGAAATCGAAATTCCGCACCGCTTTGCCGGAAATCGCGGTCACGTGATGGATGCCGGACATGATCAAGTCCTTTCGTATGCCCTCGCAGTCGATTGACGTTGATACGCTCAGCGAAAAGTCAAGTCAGCCCAAGATCGACCGCTGGCGTCCTGCCCAGCCTCGCTCCAAGATCAGCAAATGGTCGACCGAGGCTCGGTATCGGAAATATGGCAACTCTTTTATGATTAAACCAGGGTCCGCAAGACCGGTGAGCGCGGCGATTGCGTTGGCGCGGCGCCCGAGTAATTTGAGGCTATCGTCGGCCGCGTACGCTTGGCTGCGATCAACAATGATCTTTCGGGAGGAACGAACATGCTCGGCTTGATGCAGGATTGGCAATTGCTCTGCCATCGCATCATCGATCATGCCGCGCTCAATCACGCGGAACGGCCGGTGATCTCGCGCTCGATCGAAGGGCCCATGCACACCACAAACTACGCCAAGGTCCGCGCCCGGGCGCTGCGCGTGGCGCAGCGGCTTGATCGAGACGGCATCAGACCAGGCGACCGTGTCGCCACGCTGGCCTGGAACACATGGCGGCACCTCGAGTCTTGGTACGGCATCATGGGGATCGGCGCCGTGTACCACACCGTGAACCCACGGCTGTTTCCGGACCAGATCGCCTGGATCATCAATCACGCCGAGGACCGCGTGATGATGGTCGACATAACTTTCGTGCCGCTGGTCGAAAAGCTCGCCGATAAACTCAAATCGATCGAACGCTACGTGGTGCTGACCGATGCGGCCCATATGCCGCCGACCGCATTGAAAAACGCGGTGCCGTATGAAGAGTGGATCGCCGAGGCCGACGGCGATTTTGCCTGGAAGTCGTTCGACGAGAACACCGCCGCCGGCATGTGCTACACGTCGGGCACCACCGGCAACCCGAAGGGCGTCGTCTACTCGCATCGCTCCAACGTGCTGCATACCGTGCTGTCGCTGCAGCCGGACGCCATCGGCATTTCGTCCCGCGACACGATCCTGCCGATCGTCCCGATGTTTCATGCCAACAGTTGGGGGCTCGCCTTTTCCGCGCCGATGGCCGGCGCGGCGATCGTGATGCCGGGAGCGAAGCTCGACGGCGCTTCGGTCTACGAGCTGCTCAACGACTACAAGGTCACCTGCACCGGCGCGGTTCCGACAGTCTGGCTGTTACTGCTGCAACAGCTGGAAAAGACCGGCGACAAGCTGCCGTATCTGAAACGCGTGGTCATCGGCGGCTCGGCCTGTCCGCGCGCCATGATCAAGACCTTCGAAGAGAACTATGGCGTGCAGGTGTTCCACGCCTGGGGCATGACCGAGATGAGCCCGCTCGGAACCGTCGGTTCGATCAAGCCGCAACTGGCGGAGCTCAAAGGCGACGCGCTGTTCGGCGTGAAGCAGAAGCAAGGCCACACGCCGTTCGGCATCGAGATGAAGATCACCGACGACAACGATAGCGCGCTGCCATGGGATGGCAAGACCTTCGGCCGCATCAAGGTGCGGGGGTTCGCAGTCGCCAGGGACTACTACAGGGGCGACGAGGCCATTCTCGACAGCGAAGGGTTCTTCGACACCGGCGACGTCGGCACCATGGACCGCCATGGCTACATGCAGATTACCGATCGCTCCAAGGACGTGATCAAATCGGGCGGCGAATGGATTTCGTCGATCGACCTGGAAAACCTGGCGGTCGGCCACCCCAAAGTGGCGGAGGCCGCGGTGATTGGCGTACGCCATCACAAGTGGGACGAGCGGCCGCTTCTTGTCATCGTGCTCAAGAAAGGCGAGTCGGCCAGCAAAGCCGAATTGCTCGGCTTTCTTAACGGCAAGATCGCCAAGTGGTGGATGCCCGACGACGTGGCGTTCGTCGACGAAATTCCCCACACCGCGACGGGAAAGATTCAGAAAACCGCGCTACGCGAGCGTTTCAAGGATTACGTGCTGCCAAATGTGGCCGAATAAGCAATCTCGTCCGCCCCGCGCCGCCGCGCGCACGGTGATCGCTGCGGCGAACTTGCCGCGAGGCCATAGAGGTACACAGCCGCTACTGACTCGCCGGCGCGCCTGAGGGCGCGGGTTTGGAGCCGAAAAGGTCGACAAGAAGGCCGCTCGGCCCCGATCCATCAGGCGGCGAAGGGGTGCTGATGGCTGTCCCGTAACCGGTGCCCACAACGGCCGGCTTCGACGGCGCCCCGAGGGGCGAAGCCGGAGGGGTGTTGGTGGCGGGCGCATAAGCAGGGGCGTTGGCGGCAGCCCCATAAACTGTATCTGAAACCAACGGCGGCCGCAGGTTCGTGGGATTGTTCGAAGCCGCCGGCGTCAGAGCTGCGGGATTGTTCAAAGGCGGTGCCACGGCTGGCATTTGCGCGGCGAGCACGTATCCATCAAGCGTCGAGGCGCTCGGCTGCGACGGTGCTGCTGCCAGCGCCCTGGGCGCGGGTTTGGGGCCCATAAGGTCGACAAGAAGGCCGCTCGGCCCCGATCCGTCGGGCGGCGAAGGGTCATTGATGGCTGTCCCGTAACCGACGCCCACTACGGCCGGCTGTGTCGCGGCCCCAAGCGGCGAAGAGGCCCCAAGCGGCGAAGACGAGGACGAACAGCCGCCCACCAATGGCAGCAAACCAAGGGAGGCGACGCACAGGTGGAAAAACCGGATGCGCTGCCCGCCGCCTCTCACGCCTGCCCGTGGCCCGTGCGTCCCCATGACCCCTCTTACCCGAGACCTTAGAACAAAGCCCCGGCTTTGGAAATTCGACCGCGGCCAGCTGCAGGCAGAAGCCCTCCTCGCCGCTTGGCGGGGAGGCTCAATATACCGCAACGCGGCATATCTTCAAAGCCCAACTCGGCCGTCCGGCGGTCGATCACCTCGTCCGGCCTCACGCCGACCTCGGCGATGCGGCGTAAACGGCCGATATCGAATCCGCGCTCGGCGCGGACGGGCTCATGGCGACTGTCAACGACCGCCATTAATCGGCAAAGAAGCTCATGCGCTTGTCAGCCGACCGCGGCAGCCCCCCGCTCATTGGCTGTCCTCAGATCGCTTGTGGTTTGTACGGCTTTCCGGAAGATACAACCGTTTGGCGATCAGCACCTTGCGTCCCGAAGCCGGAGGGCGTTCTCGGGACCCTGCCCACCTTTGTAGATCGTTTTCGCCTTGGCAATCGTAAGGTGCGCGGTATTGTGATGCGACGGAAGACTGGTCATCGCGCGGCCAGGCGAGGTGGTGCGACGCAGTCGACCACAATCGCGTGTCAGAGGAGACCGGACGAGTAAGTCAGACGGTCACACTTCGATAAGCGCGGCCAAACAAAAACCAGGGAGTAGAGCATGCTCAAGAGCGTTGATCGCATCCTGATCACACATACCGGCAGCCTGCCGCGCGGCGCCGAGTTGAACGACCTTCTGATCGCCGACGAAGCCGGCGAGAAGGTCGATCGTGCCAAGCTTACCGCCATGGTCGACCAGCGTGTCGCCTACGTGATGCAGAAGCAGCGCGAGGCCGGCGTCGACGTCGGCAATGACGGCGAGCAAGGTCGGGTCGGCTTTCAGACCTACGTGCCCAAGCGCATGTCCGGCTTCGGCGGCGAATCGAAGCGCCCGTACGGCCAAGAATGGGTGCAGCTGCCGCTCTATACGCAGAAGTTCATGGCGCGGTTGCCCAAGACCGGCAAGGTGTTCGGCTGCCCCGAGTGCGTCGGCGAACTCAAATACCAGGACAACGACGCCATCAAGGTCGAGCTCGCGCGCTCCAAGCGCCATGCCGCCGAGGTCAAGCCGCGGTTCCCGGAAATGTTCTTCGCCGAACCGTCGCCAGGCATCATCGCGACGACGATGCTCAACGCCCATTATTCGAGCTACGAGGCCTATCTCGACGCCATCGCCCGCGAGATGAGCTACGAATACAAGGCCGTCGTCGACGCCGGCTTCGTCCTGCAGATCGACTCGCCCGATCTCGCCATGGAACGCGTGCTGCTATTTCAGGACAAGACCGACGGCGAATACGTCAAGATCGTCGAGAGCCACATCGCCGCCCTCAACAAAGCCCTGACCGGCATCCCGCGCGACCGCGTGCGGCTGCATGTGTGCTGGGGCAACTGGGAAGGCCCGCACATCTTCGACATCGGCCTTGAGCCGCTCCTTGAGGCGTTTTATCAGGCCAATGTCGGCGCGATCGGCATTGAGTTCGCCAACGCGCGGCGCCAGCACGAATATGCGGCCCTTAAGAAGCACAAATTCCCCGACAACTTGATCCTGGTGCCGGGCGTCATCGATTCCAAGGTCAATGTGGTCGAGCATCCCGAAGTGGTCGCCCAACGCATCGAGCAGGCGGTGACGGCCGTCGGCGACCGCGAGCGCGTCATCGCCGGCGTGGACTGCGGCTTCGGCACCTTCGCCGGGTGGGAATGGGTTGCCGAGGACGTTGTGTGGCTCAAGCTCAAGACCCTGCGCGAGGGCGCCGACATCGCCTCGCAGCGGCTGTGGGGCAAGAAGGCAGCGTAGACCTGTTCGTTTTATTCGACAGTGTCGGGGTCTTCGCTGGTTAGCCGAAGGATACTGGCATTCGGCTAACTTGGCGAAGACCCGTTGCGTATTCTCGACAATCGGCGATGCCCGATACGCGGCGCCATCGGTCCAATTTCAGACCGCCGCGGCGGGCCTCTCTTTTTAGAACCTGTGTCGCTGCCGGAGCAAAATTGCATCAGTAAGCCGAAGCGAGAACGCATCATAGGTCTTGCATCTGGGAAGCTCATTTTGACGGCGAGTGGCTGAGTATTACCGAAGTTTCGCAAATCTTTTTTTGTCGATCGTGCTTGCTGATTGTTCGCTCCGCAGGTGGCTCCGCGACCAATAAGGGCGCTGCTATGCGGGGTCCCTGGGCTTAGGGGCATCTTTCGGAAGACAAGCCTACGTTGCTATGCTAGCTTCCTCATCATAAGCCAACGGGAGGAAATGATGCACAACAAATTAGAATTGGGGGCAGCCGTAGTCGCTTTCGGCATGCTCGCTGCTCCGGCCGCGCACGCGAAGATGCAATTGACCAGTGCAGAAGTGAAAAACGGCTCGACTATCAAGAACGAGCAGGTGTTTAAGGGATTCGGCTGCACCGGCGACAATATTTCCCCGTCGTTGAGTTGGACAGGGGCGCCAAACGGAACAAAGAGCTTTGCGATTTCGATTTATGATCCGGATGCTCCGACCGGCAGCGGCTGGTGGCACTGGGTCGTTTTCAACATTCCGGCCTCCACCACGTCGATCGCAAAGAACGCCGGCGACGTGAACGCCAAGATCATGCCGGCGGGCGCCATCCAGAGCCGGACCGATTTCGGCTCGAACGGCTATGGTGGCCCCTGTCCGCCGCCCGGCGACAAGCCGCATCACTACCACGTCACCGTATTCGCAGTTGACGTTGATAAGCTCCCCGACGCGCAGGATCAGAACGCATCGGCGGCGCTCGTCGGCTTCGACCTGCATTTCCACACGCTCGGAAAGGCGAGCCTGGTCGGGCTCTACGGACGCCCCGCCGAGAAGAAGAAGTAGGGACTCCTTTCGGCGCTCGGCCACTGCCGTTCGCTGCGAGAGCGAACGGCAGGTCCCGTCAGACGAGCCGACCCCGCTTGAGCATCGCGCCGGTGGGCGCGCTTCCGGCCCCTTTCGCTCGCAAAACGAGCACCCGAAAATTGTTCGCGATATCCGACGGGCACGGCCCGCCGAGGGCATGCATACTTGGCGTGCCTATGCCGATCTGTGTGCTCTTAAGGCCCATCGTGAGCGGCTACGGGATGCCGACCTAAAGCTATTTCGCGGTCCTCGTTCTGATTCGCTCCCCGTAAAAGAGGGGCCTCAGTCGCATCATCGACTTTCGACGTGGCAGCCTGCAATCAAGACGCCAAAACCAGCCGCGCGAATGTGACATTTTTACACCGGTCGACGGAAAAATGGCCTTTCGCGGTGAAGAATGAGACTTGGAAATGGCCATGCCCGCGCACTCTAAGCTAGAGTGTCGCTGTTAATCTTACCGTTCTGGGCAATAGGCCAGGAGCGACGCGCGATCGGGCGACAGAGCGTGAAGCGACGGCAGGATGGGGGAGCGACCCCGACAGGCAAGACCAGGCGAGTCGGGTTGGAGGAATCGGAGCGGCGGAAACCACGGACTTGGGCCGCTCCAAAGGCAGGGGGTTCCAGATGTCTAAAACTCGATCTCTATTCGCGCTGCTGTCTGGTTGCGTTTTGGCGCTTAGTATGGGGGCAACAGCGGCACTTGCGGCCGACATGAATCTCCCGGTCAAGGCACCGCCAGCACCGCCGCCGCCGCCATCGAATTGGATCGCCTTTATCGAGGCGAACTACGAGTTTGGCCAGGTCAATCCGCAGGGCCAAGCGGTCTATAAGGAGGGTGACTATAACGTCGTCGCTGGCGCGGTCCTGAGCCTCTACAAGAACCAGTCCGGCTTCATCAACAGTTGGACGGTCGGCGGCCTCGGAATAATGGATTTTGCCGCCAACTCGACCCTCGGTCCAAGTGACTCGTTCTGGGCCAACAGCAATCCCACCCAGGGTGGCGGCGGCCTCTACTATATTTTGAGCGCGAATACGAGCGTCGGGTTTGCACAGAACTGGACGCTGACTGAATCGTTTTATCACCTCGCCGGCACCAACGCTAACGGCGCTATTACAAACAGCAACAACGCCAAAGGGGCGATACAACCGGCAAACTGTACATGGGGCGCCTTTGCCCCAGGCGCTCAGTTCGGTTGTCTCGATCTTCCGGCCTGGTACTGGAACGAACTGAAACTGTCATTCAGTGACGGACCGATCACGCATTGGCCGATCTCGTTCAATCCCTATATCACCTGGTACGCTGAGCTTTTCCCCTCCGGCCTCACAGGCGAACTGGGCACCAGCACCTCGGCGGCCTGCTTTAGCTGCAATTCCCAGAGCAGCGATTTCATCATCGGCATGACGCCGACGGTCAGTCTGCAGCAGTTCTGGGGAATCCCGGTTACCCTGACGGCGCCGACATGGTTCACGGTCGGACCGAAATCATTCTGGCAGGGGAATACGGGGGCTTCGGGCACGCCCGCCTTTGCTAGCGGTTGCGTCGAAAACGGGCCGAATTGTTCAACCAGCAATTTTGGCGTGTTCACGACCGGACTTACCGCCACGTGGGCTCTGACATCCATCCCGGCGCAATACGGCCACTGGCATGTCAAAGCCGGCTTCCAATGGTACGATATCATCAATCAAGCGTTGCAAGAAGACAACCTGGTCACTTATGGCAGCTCGTTCGGCTTGCAACAGAATATCGTCACCGGCTTTCTGGGCCTTGGTGTAGGGTTCTGATCGGCTGATCCATCGGGGCGCCTTGGTAAGGAGGCGCCACGGTGCTAGAATTCAGGCGCGGGTCCAACCGGACCCGCGCTTTTTCGTTACCGATTTGGGCCGGTGCCGTTTGGCGGTAGCACGTCCCGAGCGCGAGGGAGGAGCATCGATGAGAATCGCTGTGATGACGGCCACGGCAATTGCACTCTTGACGATACCGGCCCACGCACAGACCCTCCCCGGGCAGGCCCCCTGGACGACTTTGCCCAAGATGAACAATTCCGATAACTCGGACGAGCAGAAGCCGGCCACAACGAAGCCCAACGAAAAAGCGTACAGATCTGCGTTGGACAGCATTGCGCCGAAGCAAGCCCCCGATCCTTGGGGCAATGTGCGCCAGAAACCGCAGGCGAATGGTTCGCGGTAGCGTCCAGCTCCGCGCAACCGCAGACTTGCGGGATTGGCATTGAGAGCAGGAATGCGCCGCCTTGGCGCTGGTGCCTAGCCGCAGGCTCCGGCCCGCCTACAAGTCCTGTAATCGCTTCTTTTCGGCAACGACTCGTTCGAGCAGGGGAGCCGGCGTGCACTCGGCACCCATGGTGGCCTCGAATCGCTTGAGTGTCGCCAGCACCTTGTCCGGCCCGATCAGGTCCGCATAGAACATCGGGCCGCCGCGATAGACCGGCCAGCCGTAGCCGTTGATCCAGACCACGTCGATGTCGGATGCGCGCTGCGCCTTGCCTTCTTCGAGGATTTTGGCACCCTCATTGATCATCGGATAGATGCAGCGCTCGAGAATCTCGTCGTCGGAGATGGCGCGGCGGTTGACACCCTTCTTGGCGGCGAAATCGAGGATGATCTTCTCCACCACCGGCGAAGGCTTGGCGCTACGCGCATCGTCATAGTCGTAGAAACCGGCGCCGGTCTTCTGCCCGCGCCGATCCATCTCGCACAGGATTTCCCGAATGGTCGACGACGAGCTGGCCGCTTTCGACCAGCCGATGTCGAGGCCGGCGAGATCGCTCATGGCGAACGGACCCATCGGCAAGCCGAAATCGTAGATCACGCGGTCGACGTCCCACGGCATGGCGCCCTCGAGGATGAGCTTTTGCGCCTCGCGCTGGCGCTGAGTCAGCATGCGGTTGCCGACAAAGCCGTGGCACACGCCGACCAGCACGCCGATCTTGCCGATCTTGCGGGCGAGCTGCATGGCGGTGGCGATCACCGGCTTCGCGGTCTTCGCCC
>JASHXZ010000382.1 GCA_030043285.1 Xanthobacteraceae bacterium
GACAACTTCCACCAGTCGTTTCTCGGCGGCACCGCGCAGAACCACGTCATGTTCGGCACCGCCGACGCGATTTTCTGGAGCGACGGCAACGGCAACGCCATCACGCCGCCCGCGAACCTGATCGCCAATCCTAACCCGGTCGCCGGTACCATAAACAAGTACACCGCGGACACGAACTTCACCAACTGCTCCGACACCACGCAGCCCGGCATCGCGCCGATCGTCAGCTATATCGAGTCGCTGCCCTACCCCGCCCAGCCTAATTGCGCGGAAGGCCACTACTACATGGTCGACAACACCAATCCGGGCTTCCTGCCCAACGGCACGCCGGTACCCTCGCCGGCGACGCAGGGCTCGATCCCGCCGTCGCCGGTCAAGACCATCGGCGACGCGCTCAGCGCCAAGAACATCAGCTGGGCCTATTTCGGCGGCAACTACAACAATGCCGTGGCGCTGGCGAACTTCGCCGCCGAGCCGCAAAACTCGGCCATCCTCCAGTCGACTGCGGGTCCGCTGACCGCGGCCGCGGAAGCCGACCCCGTCCACGCCATGGGCGCGCTGTACTGCCAGATCTGCAATCCGTTCCAGTACGCGACGTCGATCATGACCAACAATCCTTCGGCTCACCTGAAGGATACCGTCGACCTGGTCGCCGATATTCAGAACAACACCCTGCCGGCGGTGTCGATCGGCAAACCTGACGGCGTGCTCGACGGCCATCCGTCAAGCTCGAAGATCGACCTGTTCGAGGCTTATGTGCAGAACCTGCTCGACGCGCTCGACGCCAACCCGCAGCTCAAAGCCTCGACTGTCGTCTTCGTCACCTGGGATGAAGCCGGCGGATACTATGACTCCGGCTTTGTGCAGCCGATCGATTTCTTCGGCGACGGCCCGCGCATTCCGCTGTTGATCCTGTCGCCATACTCGACCGGCGGCAGAATCACTCACAGCTACGCCGACCACGTATCGCTGTTGAAGTTCATCGAGCGGAACTGGGCGCTAGCGCCGCTGACCGACCGCAGCCGCGACAATCTTCCGAACCCGGTCAGCAGGAACGACAACCCCTACGTTCCGATCAACAGCCCGGCGCTCGGCGACCTGTTCGACGCCTTCGACTTCTCGCATCCGGTCGATCAGCCGTTCACAGAGTAATGCTTTCGAACGGCGCATGGAGACGCCGCTTGCGTCTCCATGTCGAATGCGAACGCGGCGCCGGCTGGCTCACTTCCAGCGCGGCGCCGACCCCTTTCATGGTGCTTGCGGCGGCGGTGGGGCCTCAATGACCGGATGTTCGGGAATGCGCGCGCGCTTTTTGATCGCGACATTGTGGGCGTGCGGTGTCGCCATCGGCTTGGCACCGTTCACGCAGCCGGCCGGCGCCCAACAATTCTCGGCCGCGCTGACAATCACCGGGCCCGGCACGGCAGCCGCGAGGACTGCGAAGCTCGCCGTGGCCGATCGTAAAGTCCGAATCGAGACGTCTGAACTGCCGGGCGATGTCCTGATCGTCGACGCCGCCGCCGCCGTTCCGGCCGCTTATCTGGTCCGCCCCGCCCACCGCGTCTTCATGGACGCCAAGCAGTCGAGCCCGCTGACCCGGCTGTTCGTGCCGCTCGATCCGGCAGATCCATGCCGGCAATGGCAGGCCATGGCGGAAGTCGCCGGCATCTCCGACAGCGGCCAATGGCGATGCAGCGCCGCCGGCAACGAGACCGTGAGCGGCCGCAACACCCGCAAATTCGCGGTGACCTCGCGGCGCGGCCACAGCACCGGATGGATCGACGCCGGCCTGAAATTTCCGGTCAAGATCGAGACCGAGTATGGCGCCGTGCTCACCATGCGCGACATCGCGGAGGCGCCGCAGCCGGCGCAAAAATTCGAGATACCTGGCAGCTACAGAAAGTTCGACCCGCATGGGGTGATCGAACTGATGAAGCGCACCGACATCTGGGTCGAGCCGCCAGGTGAGCCCGAGCGGGGCATTCGCTGATGCGGCGTGGCGCTTTGATCCATTGCCTGCTGTGCGCCGCCATTGCGCTCGGGTTGGACTCGGCAACGCTCGCTCGCGCCGGTGAGTTGAGCGTGCAGCCGCCGCCACCGCAGGCCCAGTCGAGCAGCGACCCGGCACCGCCCGCTATTGGCTCCGGAGCGCCCGCCGCGTCGCTGCAGCTCAACGGCGATCCAGCATCGGTCAGACTGCAAACGCGGCACACCAGCGTGGCGAACGCCCTCGCCGCGCTGGGCGCCGCGTATCACGTCTCGATCAGATCCACAGTCATGCTCGACGAGCTGCGCGACGGCACCTATACGGGCACGCTTGGCTACGTGATTGCGCGCCTGTTGGACGGCTACAACTATGTTATCGAAGAAGACCGTGCCACCACCCTTAACGTCTTCGTCGTCGGAAAAAGCGATGGCAAGGCCACTCCCGCCCCGACAATGCCGGTGGCTCGCCAACACCGCATTCCAGTCACGTACAGGATTTCCGGGGCTCGCCCTTAGGGTCCCGATGCAGCGGTTTTCACGCCGGACGTGCCGGAATGTGGCTGTCGCAGAATGCTGCAAAATGTGGAAACCGCGAGAAATCCAGTCAAGCGGGGACCGCTCGGAGCGGGCGCCGCGCATATTGCGCGCGCAGAGAGGTCGGTTTTTTGTCAGGCCAGCGCCGCAACGGAACTCCGGCGGCCTTCAAAACCTTCTCTGACATAACAATCACTGTGCCAAACGCCTGAGAGGCGATGCTGTGGATTTCGTCTAGATCGCAACGAAACACCTCAGCAATATACGAATCAATATCCTCGAACCTATCCTCTTCACTCAGACCAGGGACATCGAAAGTAGAGATCGGTTTGAAATAATAGAGCACATCGCATGCCAAGGCCACGCCTTCTATGTATTTTTGAAAACCCAGGGTGACGTCCCCGCTCAAACCCGTCGGCAGCCAATCTTGTTGAAAAGAGGATCGTTGGA
The DNA here is from genome assembly GCA_030043285.1 of Xanthobacteraceae bacterium. Classification (GTDB taxonomy): domain Bacteria; phylum Pseudomonadota; class Alphaproteobacteria; order Rhizobiales; family Xanthobacteraceae; genus BOG-931. The sequence goes on from JASHXZ010000382.1 coordinate 2,971, forward strand.
GCGAATCAGTCATCCATCGTTATTATTGCCCCGAAATGGGACAAAGCCAATTATTGGCTTGGACCGTTGCAAATGATCCACTGTCCGCTGGTACTGATCGGCCGAAATAAGCCCGGCGAGAAAACTTGTCGACTTGACTCCAATATCGGCTCTCTCGAGGTCACGCAGTGTCTTGAACTCTTCACCTCCCAGCTTGTCGGAGTTCGCAATAAAGAAGGCGCGTACGTGAGCTCCAACAGGATTGTTTGACGAGTTCGTCGTTAGCGCTATGCCGTTAGCCACGGGGATATGGTTCTGCCTGTCGGGATTGGTCGCATAGCTCCATGCCATAAGGCTGAGCATATTGAAGCGACCACTCGGTTTAGCCAGGAACTCGACCCGATCGGCCGTCGGTATAACAAAACCTTCGGACACACGTTCGTCACCGCTCTCGCCGCCTCTGCCTCGATAATACCAATAAAAATCACAAAGCGTGTTGCCTCCGACATGACGTGGTCGAATATTCAGAAGCGAGTAATTGATCTCGGCGAGCTCAGATTGAGACCCTGCGTCCACTCGGCCCGGCGGACTGGAAGCGCGCACGACACGCCATAGACCGCTGAGGTCGCGCTCGACATCGGCGGTCTCCTCTTCAGAAACCCCAAGCCATGCGGCAAGACTGCGATCAATCGCGACTTCGCCGGTCGTATCTGGAATTTCGATTCCTTGCTGCTTTAGCCAAGTGTCGCCAAAGAGCTCGCGGGCAATGTGCAGGATGTAAGATTTATCGCGGATCCGCCGGACGTGGGTTGGCAACAACTTGGCCGCGGACACTGACACTGCCTCGAAAATAGCCTGTTGCCGTTGACCGCGCAGCGCCTTTTCGTTCGCGTATGCCTTCAGATCATTCTCGGCGAAAGTCGTCTCTAAACACACTACTTTATATTGAATGCCGAGCGCTCCGCTCATGTATTTGAGCAGAGCGCGCAAAGCCAAATGATCTTCGGGCGTCGCGACCGGTTTCGGTCCGACAAAGGGGACAACAGGAGAGGCTTTATTCGCCATAAGAGCGGCGTTCCCAAACCTTACTGCACCTTCTTGAGTTGCAACCATACCTAAACGGCGTCCACGTGCAAGTATGACGTGCGTCACCCAACGTTTGGTAGCAGCGCTCTGGGGCGAGAAACATTTCCAGGTGGGGCCAAAGGCGCCATTCAAAGAAATGTCACCGACGTCTTTGAGACCTTATGCCTCGAAAAGAAACAAGAAGTATTACCAACCCAGTATACCCATAACTACATGGTACCATTCACAAATTGTACTGCGGATACTCGTTTGTATGATCCCAAGTACGCAAGGCTGTCCTTGCGAAACTTGGAGATGGAAAATGGTTATAGAAAGATACCTGCGCGCACATCTGTATGTGCCCGTGGACGCGCCATACGTCCCTGATCCCGCTGTTGCCGCCAAGCGCCGGACCTGCGCGTGCGGCCGATCTTGGGATGAGGTCGTCCCAGTCCGACAAACGGACGGTAAACGGCCGTGGGGAAGCTGGCGGCTCGAACGACCCGGCGCGATTACTGCCGCGGAGCTGACGCGCTGGAGCAAAGGCACGCAAAGCGAGTGCAGCGGCGATTGCAAGTTGCCGATCCTGGCCGCGCCCAGCCTCCGGCAACCGTAGCATTCCGGCTTCACGTGTTGCTTATTGACCAAATCATTGGATTTAGACGGATAGCAGCGCGATTTGAAAGGGTTGCCTGTGGCCGCCGTACTTCCCGCTGTCTGGCCGCCAGCCTACACTACGAATTTAACGAGTCTCAACTTTACCGGACGCTCACCCGCCCCGTTGGTCGCGAAACTCATGTGGCGTCGTGCCGGTGGCTTTGCGGAAAAACCGGGCGAAATGCGATGGATCCGCGAAGGCGAGTTCTTCGGCGATTTCCTGGATCGGCTGCGTGGTGAAGACGAGCTGGCGCTTGGCCTCGGTCAGCACGCGCTGGCGCACGAGATGGCCCGCGGTGACGCCGGTCGACCGTTTGACGTGATCGTTGAGGCGGTCGACGGTCATGCCGAGTTTTTCAGCATAGAAGCCAAGCAGGCGCTCCTTGCGGAAAAACTCATCGACCAGGGCGCGCAATTGCGCGACCGTGGCATCGGCCGGGTGCAGCGTCACGGCGCCTGAACGCGCACGGCTTGCCGCCAGCCGGGCCACGCCGACGGCGATGAGGATCAAAAACCCGCGCAGCGCCAGCCGATAGCCCTCGCGGGCGAAACTGTGCTCCTCGTTGAGCTCGGCGCAAAGCTTTGACAGGCGCGCCAGTTCCGCTTCGTCGGCGATCGGCACCACCGGCTGCTCAGCGAGCGAACGCAGCCGCCCGAGCGCCGCATCGCCGCGGTCGGCGAGCCCGGCAGCGGCGTCCTCGGTGAAGCTCAACACCCAGCCGTCAGTGACGTTCGGCTCGAAGCGGAAGCCGTGCGCGATGGTCGCCGGCACCAGGATCGCGGTCGGCGCGGCGAATGGCAGCGCCGCGGCATCGAACGTCATGGTGCCGCCGCCGCGTTCGATCAGCAGAATCTGAAACAGGTTGCGGTGGCGGTGCGCGCGGATGGTCCAGTCGTGGATCGAGGAGCGCGACGCGATGGTTTCGATGTGGATGAAATCGAAGGCGTGATCGTCGGGCGGATCGCCGTAAAGATGAAACAGGGGCAGCGCGTTGGTCATGGCGCCGGCAGCCGATGCATCATACCGGCTTATAGGCGCGGTCGTGATAGACCAGCGCCGGGCCGCTCGGGCCGAGCCGCACCGCCTCGACCGCGCCGAAGATCACATTATGCGAGGCCATCGCCTTGATCTCGATGGTGCGGCAATCGAAAGCGACCACCGCCGAGGCCAGAACCGGCGAGCCGGTCTTCAATGTGATCCATTCGCCGATGGTGAAGCGCTCTTCGAGGTGCACGCCGCTGCGCCCGGCAAAAATGTCGGCGAGGCTCGATTCACCGGCGCCGAGCGTGTTGACGCAAAACACGCCGTTCTGCGCCAACAGCGGCGCCGAGTTGGCCCGCCGGTTGAGGCAGACCAGAAGCGTCGCCGGCTGATCGGACACCGAACACACCGCGGTTGCGGTGAAGCCGGTCTTGCCCGCCGGTCCGGCCGTGGTGACGACATGAACGGCGGCGCCGAGCCGCGCCATGGCTTCGCGGAACGCCGGCGGCTCGACGCAGACCAGCGGCTCCGGCGCCACCGCCATGAAGGCGCCGTCCATCGCATCGTCCGGCCGTTGGTCGATCCAGCTCATCAAAGCTCCGCGCCCTCATGCCTCGGCGCTGTCATCGTCCGCGCCCCGCCTTCGCTCGCTCCGCGAGCTACGGCGGATTTCAGTCCGCCGAAGCGCGGAGCGCGTAGGCGGAAAGCGGACGATCCAGTATCCTCCCTGTCTGGAGAGATAAGCAAGGA
>JASHXZ010000383.1 GCA_030043285.1 Xanthobacteraceae bacterium
GCAGCACCTCGAAGCCCGACATGTCCGGCAGATTAAGGTCGAGTAGAATGATGTCGTAGTCGTAGATTTTGCCGAGATCGACGCCTTCTTCGCCCAAGTCTGTCGTGTAGACGTTGAAGCTCTCGGATTTGAGCATCAGCTCGATCGATTGCGCGGTGGCGCTATCGTCTTCAATCAGCAATACGCGCATGCCAGTCCCCTTCCTCGCCGCGCGGGCCCAAGGTTGGCAGCCGCAACGGCGGCCCCAAGTAGCGCCCTCGGAGAAACGCCCTCGAAGAAACTGATTCGGCACACACTAGCGACGCCATGGTTAACAAAACCTGATTCTTTCGCGCAAGCAAAACCTAGGCAAATCCGGCCGAATCGCCTTAAGATGTTGCGGGATAGTGGTTTTTTAGCCACGCGAGGCTTCATGTCCGAGGTTAAGTTTCGCCCCTAACCGATTCATTCGATTCGCCTCCTCTGCGAGGCGGCGAAATCTTTGCCGCAAGGGGACGACACCAGGATGATTAATGGCCCGGGTAAACAACCGATTAATAAGTGGGCCCCGCGAGTAACCATTTGTGCGGGGCTGCGGCAGCAGGAAGGCGTCCCGTGAAGGCTCTCGCCGAACAGATCAACGAGCTCGACGGCGTCGAAATCTACGGCCGCGTGGTCGGCGTGCGCGGGCTGATGGTCGAAGTCGCGGGGCCGCTCTATGCCATGTCGGTCGGCGCGCGTGTGATCGTCGAGACGGCGGCCAAGACCATTCCCTGCGAAGTCGTCGGCTTTTCCGGCGAGCACGCGCTCTTGATGCCGTTCGCGCCGCTCGAAGGCGTGCGGCGCGGCTGCCGGGCGCTCGTCACCTCGGTAGCCGGTGCGGTGCGGCCTTCGGCCGGCTGGCTCGGACGCGTGGTCAATGCCTTGGGCGAGCCGATCGACGGCAAAGGGCCGCTGCTGCTTGGTCCTTCGCCGTTTCCATTTCGCAACCTGCCGCCGCTGGCGCACGCGCGCCGCCGGGTCGGCGCGCCGCTCGATCTCGGCGTGCGCGCGCTCAACACTTTCCTGACCTGCTGCCGCGGCCAGCGTCTCGGCATTTTCTCCGGCTCCGGCGTCGGCAAATCGGTGCTGCTCGCCATGCTGGCGCGCAACGTCGCTGCCGACGTGACGGTGATTGGGCTGGTCGGCGAGCGCGGCCGCGAGGTCCAGGAATTCTTGCAGGACGATCTGGGCGAGGCGGGTCTGGCCCGCTCGGTGGTGGTGGTCTCGACGTCCGATGAGCCGGCCTTGATGCGGCGCCAGGCTGCCCACGTCACCTTGGCGGTCGCCGAATATTTCCGCGACGAGGGCAAGGACGTGCTGGTGCTGATGGATTCGGTGACTCGCTTCGCCATGGCGCAGCGCGAGATCGGGCTCTCCGCCGGCGAGCCGCCGACCGCTAAAGGCTATACGCCTACCGTGTTCACCGAGCTGCCGCGCCTCCTTGAGCGCGCCGGACCCGGCACCGAACAGGGCACCATCACCGGCATATTCACGGTCCTGGTCGACGGCGACGATCACAACGAGCCGATCGCCGATGCGGTGCGCGGCATTCTCGACGGTCACATCGTCATGGAGCGCGCCATCGCCGAGCGCGGCCGTTATCCGGCTATCAACGTGCTCAAGTCGGTGTCGCGCACCATGCCGCGTTCGGCGGATCCGGCTTATCTGCCGGCAATCACCCGGGCACGACAGGTCATGGCGACCTATGGGGACATGGAGGAGCTGATCCGGCTCGGCGCCTACCGGCCCGGGACCAGCGCCGAGGTCGATGAGGCCATACAGCTGCACGCCCCGCTCGAGGCGTTTTTGGCTCAAGGTAAGGAAGAAGCAACCAGCTTGGCCGAAGGATACCGGCGATTGGCCGAAATCTTGGCCGCGCCGGAAACCGAACGCTAACGTTATCGTGGCAGAATTATCCATTGCGGCGCTGTGCGGCGGCCGTTTTGCGGCCGCGGCGGTCCACCGGTCCGCGACGCCATCGCCCGCGGCTTCGGGGAGTAGCAGTCGATGAAGTCTCGTGAAACGCTGATCCGCTTGAAGAAATTTCAGGTCGACGAGAGGCGGCGCAAGGTTGCGCAGATCGAAGCCATGATTGCGGAGTTCGACCGCATGGCCGCCGACCTGGAGCGTGAAATCAAGGTCGAGCAGGACCGCGCCGGCATTCACGATCCGGCGCACTTCGCCTATCCGACCTATGCCAAGGCGGCCATCACGCGCCGCGAGAACCTCAAGCGCTCGGCCGAGGAATTGCGCATCCAGCTCGAAGACGCCAAGCTCGCGCTCGGCGAGGCGTTCGACGAGCTCAAGAAGATCGAATTGCTCGATGAGCGCGATCAGATGCGCGAGCGCGAGGCGGAAAACGCCGCCGAGCAGGCCGAGCTCGACAGCATCGCGCTAATGCGCGTGCGCGGCGCTCCGGCGTAAGTCCCAAGCCCTAATCCGTCATTCCGGATCGCCGCACGGCGGCGAGTCCGGAATCCATCAGCCCTGCGCTGGGGCTATGGATGCCGGCCTTCTCGCTTTGCTTGGCGCCAAAATAACGCGCAAAGACTCGACGAGCGGTGGTTTTCGCGGCGATAATCAGGCCGGGAGTGTTTCCCGTGGGGCAGGGACCGCGATGTTGACCCAGGCCGAACTCGTCTGGCTGCTTGCCGCCGTGGCCAAGGGCGATCGGGCCGCGTTCGAGCGCCTTTATGGCGCGACCCGCGCGAAACTCTATGGCGTTTTGCTCCGTATCTTGGGCAGGCCCGAAATGGCCGACGACGTCATGCAGGAAACCTACCTGAAGGTTTGGCAGATGGCCGGCAAGTTCGATCCGACGGTGGCGAGCCCGATCACCTGGATGGTGGCGATCGCGCGCAACCGCGCCATCGACATCGTGCGCAAGAAGGGCGACCTTTCGGTCGAGGACACGCCCGAGGCCTTGGGCGTCGCCGCCGAGACGCCGCCGCCATTGGCGCGGCGCGAAATGACCGAGGAGCTGCGCCGGCTGTTGACCTGCCTCGGCAAGCTTGATCCGGAAAAGCAGCGCATCGTGCTGCTCGCCTATTACAGTGGTTGGAGCCGCGAGCAGCTGTCGCAGAAGCTCGACATTCCGGTGAACACAATCAAGACATGGCTGCGCCGCAGCCTGCTCGAAATTCGGGAGTGTATGGGGCACTAATGGCTACGACCGACGAGGATCTGGACGCCCTTGCCGCCGAATACGTGCTCGGCACGCTCGCATCCGACGAGCGCGCTCATGCCGAGGCGCTGATCGCCATCGATCCGGGCTTCACCGAGATCGTGCGGCAATGGGAGCGCCGGCTCGGCGAACTCAATGTCATGGTCGAGGCGGTCGAGCCGCCGGCCGAAGTGTGGGACAAGATCAAAGCCGAAATCGAGACGGTCACGCCCGGCGACGAAGTTCATCTCGCGCCCGGCGATGCGGCCTATTCGGCGGGCGAGTCCGAGCCCGCAGCAAACGTCGAGCCGACGCACGGGGCATCCGACGACAAGCCGCAGGTCAAGTTCGGTGCCGACGAGGCGCCGTTACTCGCGGCGCTGGCTTCCACGTTGATGGCGCCGGACGACGAGACGGAGAACGCGGATCACGCGAAAGAAGCCGATTCGGCAGCCACGTCGGACAACAAGCCGCCAACCGATTGGACGCTCAAGCCGCCGCAGCCATCAGGCGCGCCGGCCGGTGCGGCGAAGCCCGAACGCGGCGGCGAAGTTATTTATCTGGCCAATCGGCTGCGGCGCTGGCGCATCACCGCGGCGGGTGCAGCCGCAATCGCTGCCTTGCTCGCCGCCTTCATCGTGGTGTCGCAGGTCGCGCCCGGCATCTTGCCGGCCGGCTTTTTCCACGCCCCGCAAATTCTGGCGCGCGGGCCGGCGCTCGCACCCGCGGAGGCCAATCCGAACCGGCTGGTTGCCGTCCTGCAGCAGGATCCGACCGCGCCGGCCTTTCTGCTCACCGTCGACCCGGCGAACCTGAAGCTCACCGTGCGTCGGGTCTCGGCGGCGGCGGGCGCCGATCACAGCTACGAGCTTTGGCTGATTTCGCCGCGCTTCCCAAAGCCGCGCTCGCTCGGCGTAGTCGGCGCGAACGAATTCACCCAGCGCGGGCTCGCGTCCGACTACGATCTCGATACGGTGCGCGGCGCGACCTACAAGGTTTCGTTCGAGCCCGCGGGCGGTTCGAAGACCGGCCAGCCGACCGGGCCAATTCTGTTCAGCGGCAAACTGGTCGAGGCGGTGCCGGTACCAGCGCCGCCGCCGCAACAGCCGAAAACTTGACCGCAAGCTGGATTCACTCACCCGTCATTGCGAGCGAAGCGAAGCAATCCAGGGGCCGGGTGCACCGACTCCTGGATTGCTTCGTCGCCCCTTCGGGGCTCCTCGCAATGACGACGGACTGAACGAACCTGACTTCAGCAAACTCAGCGCACTGCCGGCAGCTTGCCGCCGACGATGGTCGGCTGGCCGGCTTTGACCAACGGCGCGGTGCCGAGGTCGAACTGGCCGACATTGGCGAAAATGCCCACAACCGCGACGACGGTCGCGCACAACAGGCCGACCACCACGATCTTGAGATGGGTGCTGCGGTCGGCGGTATACATCGAAGCGCTCATGACGCCCTCCCGGGTCTTTAGCCATAGGTCGCGGCAACCGGGCTGAAGGTTCAATTCAGTCGGAACTACTTGGGGACGCAACTGCAGCTTTGGAACTCGCCTTCACCGAGCGGTGATGGCCCGTGATAACGATTGATCGGCCGCGCGGTTCCGGTAAAGCAAGGCGCGCGGTCCGGCCGCGAAACGGCCGCGTCAACGGTTTTGGAGGGCACAATGGACCGGCAAATCGTGGCCGAGCTGGCGCCAAAGGGGGTGCTGCGCGCCGGCATCAATATGGGCAACTTCCTCCTCGTCACCGGCAAGACCGCGGCCGGTGACCCGGCCGGCGTCGCGCCCGACATGGCGGCCGAGATCGCGCGCCGGCTCGGCGTGCCGGTCGCCTACGTGCCGTTCGAGCGGCCCTCCAAGCTTGCCGATGCCGCCGGCACCGACGCCTGGGACATCGGGCTCATCGGCGCCGAGCCGCAGCGCGCCGCGAAGATCGCCTTCACGTCGGCCTATTGCGAGATCGAGGCGACTTACCTGGTGCCCAAGGACTCGCCGATTGCCGGCGTCGCCGATGTCGATCGGCCCGGCGTGCGCATCACGGTGCGGCGCGGCGCCGCCTACGATCTTTGGCTCGAGCGCAACATCCGGGAGGCCACCGTGTTGCGCTCGGACTCCGCGGACGGCCCGTTCGACCAGTTCGTCGCCGAGAAGCTCGAAGCCTACGCATCGCTGAAACCGGCGTTGCTGAAGGACCGCGAAAAATTGCCCGGCAGCAAAATTCTGCCCGGCAACTTCATGACCGTGCAGCAGGCGATCGGTACCGAAAAGAAGAACACCGCCGGCGCCGCGTTCCTCGCCGACTTCGTCGCCGAAGCAAAGAAGTCCGGCCTGGTGGCGCAGCTGATCGAAAAGCACCACGTCCAAGGCCTCTCGGTCGCGCCGTAGCATTCGTTCCTCATCCTGAGGTGCTCGGCGCGTAGCGCCGAGCCTCGAAGCATTATTCCTCATCCTGAGGTGCTCGCGCAGAGCGCGAGCCTCGAAGGATGCAGGCCCCGGCGCCTCGGCCTACATCCTTCGAGGCTCGCTGCGCTCGCACCTCAGGATGAGGTGAACAGGGGCGAGCGTCATCATTCTCGCGATGCGGTTTTTTGCATCCGAGGTTTGCGGCACGGCACGGGCAAGAACGACGCCGAGCGTTTGATCGCGTCACGCCGAATTTTTAGGACCGGGCGGTAGGACCGGCTTCGGCTCGATCACGCTTGGCGCAAGTACGTAGCCCGGATTGAGCGCAAGCGAAATCCGGGAGCGAAATTGCAAGCTTCGCTGCTGTCCCCGGGTTTCGCTGCGCTCAACACCTGGCTACGAAGAAAACAAACAAAATAAAACAAGGCAGGCGGAACGCCGGCAGACGCCAAAGTAACCTCCGCACCATACGGGTGCGGCTCCGCCCCCAGCGGGGGGCGGCGACGCCTACCGGCGTTCCACCGCGGTTCTTGCGGCAGCGAACCAACGCCGCCGTTCGGCTCCAGACGCGCTTCCTGGGACGTGGCTAAAAGACGGGCGTGACCCGCCCCCGCCTGTCCCAGTCCAGCGATCAACTCGCAGGCCGGTCATAATCCCGGCCGGGCGTTGTCCCGAAGCCGCCCGGGAGCGGAGGTGACGAGCCCCTGCCCGCGGGCACCGCTTTCGCTCCACCAGCCGGAGTGACCGGCCAGCGTCCTTGCACGAAGCGAAACGGCGCCGCCTTTTAGTGACCGCGGCGGGGGAGTCAAGACTTTTCTATCAGGTGCAAAAGGCCGTTGATTCTACGGCGTTTTTTTCATTTTCGCTTGC
>JASHXZ010000384.1 GCA_030043285.1 Xanthobacteraceae bacterium
TCACCGCGCGGCGCAGCATCTCCTGTTCGATGCCGAGCTTGCCGGCAACCTCGCGCACCTTTTTGATGAATTCCGGCGTCGACAGTTCGGCGTCGCCGCGCTTCTTGCGTTGCGCGTTGAGCGCCGTGCGCAGGAACGTCATGGTGGCGACGCCGGGAATTTCCAACGGATACTGGAACGCCAGGAACAGCCCGGCAGCAGCGCGCTCGTCCGGCTCCATGGCGAAGATATCTTTGCCGTTGAACAGCACCGTGCCCGCGGTCGGGGTGTAGCCGTCCTTGCCGGCGAGCACATAAGCGAGCGTCGACTTGCCGGAGCCATTCGGCCCCATGATGGCGTGCACCTCGCCGGCGTTGACCGAAAGATCGACGCCTTTGAGAATTTCCTTGCCGTCGATTTCGACGTGCAGATTTTTGACTTCCAAAAGCGGCATAAAAGCTCCAACTCCAAACTCTGTCGTGCGCCAAACTCTTCGTGCGCGATAGACCGGCTAGCGACCGCCCCAGCGCCAACGCCACTCGCCCTCGGTCTTGCGGCGGCAGACGATCCAGAGGACGGCAAGAACCGCCGCCTCGACGGCTAAGAAGACGATCAACGCCGCCGGGTTTTGCGCCCGATACGGCAGAATCACCAGCGCCGCGGCGACGATGACGATCACCGACGCGGCGACGACAGCCCAGCCTTGCCACGTGTTCGGCGTGGCGCCGTAGCCATAAGCTTTCGGCCGAAACCAGTACGCGTTCATTATCCGACGCTGCCTTCCAGCGAGACCGAGATCAGCTTCTGCGCCTCAACCGCGAACTCCATGGGCAATTGCTGCAGCACGTCCCGCACGAAGCCGTTGACCACCAGCGCGGTCGCTTCCTCCTCGGACAGGCCGCGCTGCATACAGTAGAACAGCATCTCCTCGGAAATCTTCGACGTCGTCGCCTCGTGCTCGAACACCGCCTTGGAGTTCTTGGCCTCGATATAGGGCACCGTATGAGCGCCGCACTGGTCACCGATCAGGAGTGAATCGCAGTTGGTGAAGTTGCGGGCGCCGGTGGCGCGGCGATGCGCGGTGACGAGCCCGCGATAGGTGTTGTTGGAATGGCCGGCGGCGATGCCCTTGGAGATGATGCGGCTCGTCGTGTTCTTGCCGAGGTGCAGCATCTTGGTGCCGGAATCGACCTGCTGATAGCCGTTGGAGATGGCGATCGAGTAGAACTCGCCGCGCGAATTGTCGCCGCGCAGGATGCAGCTCGGATATTTCCAGGTGATGGCCGAGCCGGTCTCGAGCTGGGTCCAGGAAATCTTGGCGTTCTTGCCGGCGCAAAGGCCGCGCTTGGTGACGAAATTGTAGACGCCGCCACGACCATTGGCGTCGCCCGGATACCAGTTCTGAATGGTCGAATACTTGATCTCGGCGTCGTCGAGCGCGATCAACTCGACCACCGCGGCGTGCAGCTGGTTCTCGTCGCGCACGGGCGCGGTGCAGCCTTCCAGATAGCTGACGTAGGAGCCGCGGTCGGCGATGATCAGGGTGCGCTCGAACTGGCCGGTATTGCGCTCGTTGATGCGGAAATAGGTCGACAGCTCCATCGGGCAGCGCACGCCAGGCGGCACATAGACGAACGAGCCGTCGGAGAACACCGCCGAATTGAGCGTTGCGAAAAAGTTGTCGCTGATCGGCACCACGGTGCCGAGATACTTTTTGACCAGATCAGGGTGCTGCTGCAGCGCCTCGGAGATCGGCATGAACAGCACGCCGGCCTTGGCGAGCTCGGCCTTGAAGGTGGTCGCCACCGAAACCGAGTCGAACACGGCGTCGACCGCGACCCGGCCGTAGCCGTTGCCACCCTCGCCTTCAGCGCCAGCTTGCTCGCCGTCAGCCTTGTCGCCGTCAGCTTTGGCAATGCCGAGCAGCGCCTCGCGCTCGCGCAACGGGATTCCGAGCTTCTCGTAGGTACGCAGGATTTCGGGGTCGATCTCGTCGAGCGATTTCGGCCCCTCTTTGCGCTTGGGCGCCGCGTAATAGTGGATGTTCTGGTAGTCGATCGGGCCGTATTCGACCTTGGCCCATTTCGGCTCGCGCATGGTCTGCCAGCGCCGGTAGGCGTCAAGCCGCCATGCCAGCATCCATTCCGGCTCGTTCTTCTTCGCCGAAATGAAGCGAATAATGTCTTCCGAGAGGCCCTTCGGAGCCTTCTCGGACTCGATCAGCGTCTCAAACCCATACTTATACTGATCGACGTCGATACGGCGGACCTGTTCGACGGTCTCTTGCACTGCCGGCATTCGTCCCTCCGCTCACGGCTTCAAGGACCGCGGGTTGGATTTAGTCGGTTATGGTCGTGTTCTGGCTCGGATTTGCTCCTTTGCCGGCGCGCCCATATGGCCGTGGAATGGTTCCAACGGCCTCCAGAATCCCTGTTCATGCAGCCGTTTAGGCCGCGATACTGTGTCCCTTAGATAATGCCTTTGCGAGCTTTCTCCAAGCGGCGAGAAAGCACTCGACATCGGCATCGGTCGTGGTCCAGCCCAGGCTCACCCGCACGGCGCCGCGCAGCAGCGCCGGCGAAACCCCCATGGCGGCAAGGACATGGGATGGCTGCACCTTGCCGGACGAGCAGGCGGCGCCGGAAGAGACCGCGATGCCCTCGAGATCGAAGGCAATGACGGCGGTTTCGGCCTTCATGCCTTCGACCGCGAACAAGGTGGTGTTGGGCAGGCGCTGCGCCGCTTCGCCAAAGATCACGACGTCCGGCGCGATTGCCCTAAGCCCGGCTTCCAGCGCCTCGCGCAAGGTCCGCATCCGCTCAGCCTCGGCAGCACACTGCTCGCGCACCGCATCCGCTGCAGCTCCGAACGCCACGATCCCTGCGACATTTTCCGTGCCGGCCCGCAGCCCGCGCTCCTGGCCGCCACCGCGGATCAGCGGCTCGGGAAAGTGAATAGCGTCGCCGCGACGCACCAGCGCGCCGACGCCCTTTGGGCCGCCGAGCTTGTGCGCCGAAATCGTCAGCAGGTCGGCGCCGAGCGCCGCGATGTCGCAGGGCATGCGTCCGGGCCCTTGCACCGCGTCGACGTGAACAAGCCCGCCCGCCGCGTGGGTGATCGCGGCAGCCTCGGCCACCGGCTGCACCACGCCGGTTTCGTTATTGGCGAGCATGAGCGAAACCAGTGGCCGCGCCGCGCGCGCCAGCGCGGCGCCCAGGGCATCAAGGTCTACGCTGCCGTCGGCTTTGACCGGAACGTCCTCGACCATGGCCGCCGGGAACCGGCCACCGGTCCGTACCGAGGAATGCTCGATCGCCGAGAGCAAGAGCCGCCCGCGGGGTCGCTTGTCTTGCGCGGTTTCGATGGCGGGCGTGAGCGCCAGCATATTCGCCTCGGTCCCGCCCGACGTGAAAAACACGTTGCCGGGTTCGGCGCCGACCAGCGCGGCAACCTGCTCGCGCGCCCGCTCGACCAAGCGCCGCGCCGCGCGCCCCTCCGCGTGCACCGAGGACGGATTGCCGGCAACCGTAAGCGCATCGGCCAACGCCGCCACGGCTTGCGGCCGCAGCGGCGCCGTGGCGTTCCAGTCGAAATAGCTGCGGTCCACCATGCGTTTCGCGCTCAAACCCGTTAGAAATGCTTGCTTTTTGTACCCCCGCCTGTGCTAGAAGTCGCAGCAATCCGCTTGCGCCGCCGTCGCGCACCTGGCTGCAAACCAAACACTGGCCGCTGCAAACATCTGGCGGCTGCAAACTTGACCGCTGCAAAATTTCAAGGCGTTTGAAAGACTTAGGCGCACCTCCTCGCACCGTCAAGTCGCTGCGCCGCCCGCTCTAAAATGAGGTCTCAATCCTATGCCCGAGGTCATCTTCGTCGGACCCGCCGGCCGCATCGAGGGCCGCTATCATCCGGCGCGGCAGAAGAACGCGCCGATCGGCATCGTGCTGCATCCGCACCCACAGTTCGGCGGCACGATGAACCACCAGATCGTCTATCAGATCTACTACGCCTTCGTGCACCGCAACTTTTCGGCGCTGCGCTTCAACTTCCGGGGCGTCGGCCGGAGCCAGGGCGGCTTCGATCACGGCATCGGCGAACTGTCCGATGCCGCGGCGGCGCTCGATTGGGCGCAGTCGGTCAATCCGGAGGCGCGCAGCTGCTGGATCGCCGGATTTTCGTTCGGCGCCTGGA
>JASHXZ010000385.1 GCA_030043285.1 Xanthobacteraceae bacterium
CAGCACTGGTTCGCGGACCCCAAGAACAATACCGAAGTGGCGCAGATCGCCGGCCAGCTGGTCAAGGTGCCGCCGGAACGCATGCGCTGGGTCTTCACCAAGACCGACGCTTATCACGATCCGAACATGCTACCGGACCTCGCCGCGTTGCAGAGCAACGTCGATATGACGGCGGAGCTCGGTTATGCCAAAGCGAGCTTCAACGTGAAGCAGTATTCCGACCTCAGCATGGTCGAGGAGGCCGCGAAGCGGCTCAAATAACAGGAACGTTCGCGCCGCGCGCTTTAGCCAAGGTCATCGCCTCGACACTTCACGACTGCGACGCCCTCTGGTGGCTGTGACGACGAGGCCGGTTGACAAACTCGGCTTTGGATGCGGTACATCCGATGTTGCTGTCCGCCACGAGCGCGCGCCAAGGCGGTGCAAAAACCGGAGGGAACGATGCGGCCAATGCGAATTGCATCCGCGATATTTTTTGCTCTGCTGCTCGCCGCCGGCGGCGCGGCCAATGCCGATCCGGTGAAAATCCGCACCGGTTGGGTGGCGCCCGGAAATTGGTTCTCGATCTGGCTGCAGAAGAAGGACCTCGCCAAGCATTTCGGCCAGTCTTACGTGATGGTGCCCCAACACTACGTCGGCACGCCGCCGATGGTCACGGCGCTCGCCACCAATGAGGTCGACATCGCCAACCTTGCGTTTTCGACGCTCGGCATCGCCATCCAGAATGCCGGGCTGAACGATCTGCGCATCGTCTCCGACGAATTCCAGGACGGCGTGCCGGATTATTACTCGCAGGAATACATGGTGCTCAAGGACAGCCCGATCCACAAGGTCGAGGACCTCAAGGGCAAGGTCGTCGCCACCAACGCCGAGGGCAGCGCTGTCGACGTCGCCATGAAGGCGATGCTGCACAAGCACGGGCTCGAGCCGAATCGCGACTACACCATCATCGAGGCGCCGTTTCCGGCAATGCGCGCCATGCTGCAGGAGAAGAAGGTCGATCTCATCCCGGCGGTCCTGCCGTTCTCGTACGATCCGGCGCTCCGCAGCATCGCCCGCGACCTCTTCACGTCGCGCGATGCGCTCGGTCTCACCGACTTTGTGACGTGGCAGGCACGCAAGCCGTTCCTCGACAAGAACCGCGCCGCTGTGGTCGACTTCATGGAAGATTCGCTGCGCATCACGCGGTGGTACGAGGACCCCGCCAATCACCAAGCCGCCATGCAAATCCTCGGCGACTTGGTGAAGCGGCCGCCGCAGATTTTCGACTGGGCGTTCACCAAGCGCGACGTCTATCACGATCCCAATATGCTGCCGAACCTCGACGCGCTGCAGAAGAACGTCGATGCGACGCATGAGCTCGGCTTCACCAGGGCAAGCTTCAACGTCAAGGACTACGCCGATCTCTCGATCGTGCAGGAGGCGGCGCAGCGGCTGAAGTGAGGCGAGGCCGGCGCGCGCCAGGACGAGGTGTAGCGCGGTCCACTATCTACTAATTTTTGATTGCTTCGCGCCGTCGATCGCAATGGCAGAAAAAAGTTTCGAAAGGATTGTTTTGTCAAGGGCGCGAAGCGCCGCCTTCGGCGGTCAAGGACCCTTGACAAAACAATCCTTTCGAAACACACGGCAGCCATTGCGATTGACGGCTTTCTCTGATCGCGGTTAGAAGTAAGGGCCGCCCCGAGGATCAATGCATCGACTTGCCGCCGTCGACATTGATGGTCTGGCCGGTCATGAAATCACTTGCCGGCGACGCCAGAAACATGACCGCGCCGACCAGATCGGCTGGAACCTGCACGCGCTCGATGGCGCGGCCGGCGATGCGGGTGGCGAGATAATTGCCGGACGAGGTGGCAACCTGCGTCTCGCTCTGGGTCATGCCGGGCGTCAGCGCGTTCACCGTAATGCCGAACGCGGCGACTTCGCGGGCGAGCGCCCGGGTGAAGCCGATCACGCCGGCTTTCGAGGTGGTGTAGTGCAGGCGGTTCGGCGTGCCTTCCCAAACCCGCGACGAGGAGATGTTGACGATCTTGCCGCGGCCTTGCGCCTTCATGGCCGGAAACGCCGCGCGGCAGGTGAGAAACATGCCGCGCAAGTTCACCGCCATGACGCGGTCCCATTCCTCGACCGGAATTTCCAGCCAGGAGCGGCGCGGCAGCGCGCTCATCAGCGAGGCATTGTTGATCAGCACGTCGATCGAGCCGAAACGCTCGAGCACGGCCGCCGCCATCGCCTTGGTCGAAGCTTCGTCGGCGATATCGACGCCGATCGCGATGGCCTCGTGTCCGGCTTTGCCGAGCGATGCGGCGACGCTCTTGGCCGCCTCGACGTCGATATCGGCGGCGGCGACGCGGGCGCCGGCCTTGGCGAATTCCTCGACGTAGACCTTTCCAATGCCCTTGCCGCCGCCGGTAATCAGTATGCTGCGGCCGGAAAAATCGAATCGCTCGTTCACCGCCATGATGTTTGCCTTTATGGTGCTTCCCGTGAATCCTCGGCCGCATCCTTCGAGGGCCGCTTCGCGGCCGCCTCAGGATGACGGATTATAGTCTGAACATGAATCCCATCGATCTCGAAATCATCTATCAATCGACGCTGCAGATCGCCCGCGAATTGACGCTCAACATGCTGCGCACCGGCTATTCCACCATCATCAAGGAAAGCCAGGATTTCACCTTCGCGGTGTTCGACGCGCAAGGCCGTATGGTCGCCCAGGGCATCCCGCAGCCGCTGCATATCGGCCCGCTTGCGGCGCAGGTGGACGGAATTCGGCGCCGCTTTGCGGACGCCGCGCCGGGCGATGCCTTCATCGTCAACCACCCATACGACGCCTGTCAGAATCACTCGACCGATATCACCATCATCACGCCACTGTTCGTCGCCGAGCGGCTGGTGGGCTATATCGGCAATACCGCGCACAAGCCTGATCTCGGCGGCAAAGTGCCGGGCACCAATGCGGGCGACGCCACCGATCTGTTTCAGGAAGGCCTGTTGATTCCGCCGATGCGGATTCTCCGGCGCGGCGAACTAGTCGGCGAGCTCGAAGCCGTGATCTGCGCCAATACCCGGACGCCGGAAGTCACCTGGGGCGATGTCAGCGCGCAGATCAACACCAACACGTACGGGGTGACGCGCTTTGCGGAGCTGTTCGACAAATATGGGACCGACAAGGTTCTGGCTTGCTGGCAGACCTGGATGGACATTTGCGAACGCGAGTTGCGCACCGAGATCGCCAAAGTACCCGATGGCCGCTATGGGCCGGAGACCGACTACCTCGACGACGACGGCATCGATCTGGAAAAGCCATACCGCATCTCGGCGACGCTCGAAGTCAAGGGCGACACGCTGCACTTTATCCTGGACAGCGACGCGCAGGCCCGCGGGCCGATCAACCTGCGGCCCTGTGTGTCGCGCAACTTCATTCAGTGCCTGGTCAAGATGGTATTCATTCCGCGCCTGCCGGTGAATGACGGGCTGTCGCGGCCGGTGCAGGTGTCCTATCCGCCGGAAGGTTCGTTGCTCAATCCGCGCTTTCCGGCGCCGGTCAACATGTACGTGCGGCCGAGCCAGGTCACGACCTCGGTGGCCATTCGGGCGCTGGCGCGCGCCGTGCCGGGCCGCGTGCCGGCGCCGGGCAGCGCTGCCGGCGGCTCGATCTCGAGCGCCGGCCGCCACCCGCAGACCGGCCGCTGGTATTCGCAATACGAGATTTTGAGCGGCGGCACCGGCGCGCGGCCCGGCGCCGACGGCGTCAGCGCCATGGACGAACTCGTAGTCAACGTCATGAACACGCCGGTCGAGGCGGTCGAAACCGAATTTCCGGTGCGCGTCGAACGCTACGAGCTGGCGCGGGATTCCGGCGGGCCTGGCACATTCCGCGGCGGCCTTGGCGTGCGTCGGCAGTGGCGGATACTCGGCGATGAATCGGTCATCAACCTGCGCACCGATCGCTTCAAATACGCCTCGCCGGGGATATTCGGCGCCAAACCTGCGCGTCCGTCGGCGGCTTCGCTGAAATCGGACCGCGGCACAGCACGGCCGCTGACTTCCAAAGTTGCGGGCCTGCGGCTCAAAAAGGGCGACGTGCTATCGATGGAATTTGCCGGCGGCGGCGGTTGGGGCGATCCGCGCAAGCGCGCGCCCGAACGGGTGCGCGAAGACGTAGTCCGCGGCTACGTCTCCCGCGAGGGGGCGCGCAACGATTACGCCGTCGCGCTTAA
>JASHXZ010000386.1 GCA_030043285.1 Xanthobacteraceae bacterium
TTCCCGATCGGATGTGAGGCAGAGACGCGTTTGTATTTTTGGTCATCGGTCGCGCGCTCGCGATGGCGCTTACTGCGCGATTGATGGCACAGGAACCAAGCAGCAACGCAAAAAACGGGCTCAATCTGGCGCGGTCATGAAGCTCGCGCTATAGTGAGGATATGTGCGGTTTCGCGGGCGTAGTTCAGTGGTAGAACATCAGCTTCCCAAGCTGAGTGTCGAGGGTTCGATTCCCTTCGCCCGCTCCAAGCTTCATAGCTCGTATGAGCGCAGCGATATGCGGGGTCGATCCTCCCGGATGTCGCTTCGCTCATCCGGGCTACCGTAACGAACGCATCAGGGGGAAACGGCCATGCCTGTCAGCACTATCCGCGGCGTCAACATCAACTGGCAGACGGTCGGCGACCGCGGTCCGTGGGTCATGATGACGACGGGCGGCCGGCGCGGCCACGACGAATTCATCCCGCTGGCGCAGAAGATCGCTAAAAGCGGCTTTCGCGTCATGCTGCACGACCGCCGCAACACCGGCGCCTCGGACCTCTGGATCGAGGGCGACGAGAGCGAAGAGGCAATGTGGCTCGGCGACATGTACGAGTTGATGGCGAGCCGCGACGCGCTGCCGGCGTTCTTTTCCGGCTCGTCGGCGGGCGCCCGCACTTCGATGCGGTTTTATCTGCGCTACCCGCAGGCGGTGCGCGGCCTGCTCCTGCTGCGCGTCACCGGCGGCCCATTCGCCGCCGGCCGCCTGCCGGAGCAGTATTATGGTCAATTCATCAGCGCCGCGCAGAAGGGCGGCATGGCTGCGGTTTGCGCCATGGATGCCTGGAAGGAGCGCTTCAAGGAGAACCCGCGCGGCCAGGATTATCTGGCCAAGCTGCCGGTCGACAAATTCATCAACGTGTTCACCCGCTGGAACCAGATTTTCCAAGCTGGCGCCAACCTGCCGGTGATGGGCCTGACCGAGCAGGAGCTGCGCTCCATCAAGGCCCCCACCATCATCATTCCGGGTAACGACAACACCCATTCGAGCGCCTCGGCCGCCGTCGCCCAAAAACTCATTCCAGGCAGCGAGCTGCACCGCCTGCCGATCGCCGACCAGGATGTGCCGCTGATCCCATTCCCGGAATGGGCCGCTTACGAGGACGAAATCGCCCGCGTGTTCGTCGACTTCATGCAGCGCGCCACGGCGGGTGAAAAGACCGCGGCCTGACACGCTGCCGCTGTCGATTGCTGCGCTGCCGCGTAGCGCGTTCTGCAGCGCGAAAGTCGCTTTGCATCGCGCCGCACTGGGGCTATTCTTTGCCGCAACGGTGCTAAACAGCCCGGTGGTCCGAAAGTAGTCCTGGGGGAAATCATGGATCAGCAAACCGAAAAAAGATCGGGATGGAGCTGGTGGTATCTGCTTCTCCTCATCCAATTCGTCTTTTTGCCTTGGCCCGCCTACTACAACAAGGTTGAACCTTCTTTGGCGGGAATTCCATTCTTCTATTGGTACCAGATGCTCTGGGTGATCATCAGCGCGGTTTTGATCGCGATCGTGTACTTCGCGACCGAGGAATAGTTCTTCATTTCTCGAACAGATCGCCTCGCAGAGCATAAAGTGGAAACCTGGGGAGGAATGCCGTGGCTGAGGTCAATTGGACCGCTCTGATCGTCTTCGTGCTGTTGTTTGCCTTCATCACGTGGCTGGGCTTTGCCGCCGCCAAATGGCGCCGGGGCGATCTTGATTTGTTGCACGAATGGGGGCTTGGCGGCAGACGCTTCGGCACGGTGGTCACCTGGTTTCTGATCGGCGGCGACGTCTACACTGCTTATACTTTCATCGCCGTTCCGGCACTGGCGTTCGGCGCCGGCGCCATCGCGTTCTTCGCGGTACCTTACGCAATCCTCATCTATCCGATCCTGTTCCTGCCCTTCCCTCGGCTTTGGTATGTCTGTCACAAGCACCAATACATCACGGCGGGCGACTTCGTGCGCGGCCGTTTCGGCAATCGCTGGCTGGCGCTGGCGGTGGCAATCACCGGCATCATCGCAACCATGCCTTACATCGCGCTGCAGCTGGTCGGCCTGCAAGTCGTCATCGCCGGGCTGGGCATTTCCGGCACCGGCTATGCCGGCGATCTGCCGCTGATCATCGCTTTTATCGTTCTGGCCGCCTTCACCTATTCGAGCGGCCTGCGCGCGCCCGCCTCGATCGCGATCGTCAAGGATCTGCTGATCTACACCACGGCGTTCGTGGCCGTGATCGTCATTCCAATCCAGCTCGGCGGCTTCGGAAAAATCTTTGCTGCCGTGCCGCCGGCGAAGTTGCTGTTGGCCAGTCCCGGCCCCAACACGACCGGCACCTACGGCGTCTACGCCACGCTGGTGCTGGGATCGGCGTTTGCGCTTTTCCTCTATCCGCACTCCATTACCGGCGTCCTCAGCGCCACCAGCGGCCGCACCGTGCGCCGCAATGCCGCGATGCTGCCGGGCTACACGTTCATGCTCGGTCTGCTCGCCCTCATGGGCTTCTTCGCCATTGC
>JASHXZ010000125.1 GCA_030043285.1 Xanthobacteraceae bacterium
CTCGGCCGGCAAGAAGACCGCGGTGGTCTCGACCATCAACGGCGACGCCAACGTGCCGTTCTACAAGGAGCTCGGCAACCAGGGCATCAAGGCGACCGACATTCCGGTGGTGGCGTTCTCGGTCGGCGAGGAAGAACTGGCTGGCCTCGACACCAAACCGCTGGTCGGCCATCTCGCCGCCTGGAATTACTTCGAGTCGATCAAGACGCCCGCCAACGCCGCCTTCATCAAAGAATGGCACGACTTCATCAAGAATCCGAAACGCACCACCAACGACCCGATGGAGGCGCATTACATCGGCTTCCATATGTGGGTGAAGGCGGTGCAGAAGGTCGGCTCGACCGATCCCGACAAGGTCATCGCCGCGCTGCCCGGCACGCAGACTCCGAACCTGACTGGCGGCACCTCGACCATGCTGCCGAACCATCACATCACCAAGCCGGTCTACATCGGCGAGATCAGGGCTGACGGCCAGTTTGACGTGGTGTGGAAGACCAAGGCGCTGGTGCCCGGCGCGGCGTGGTCGCCGTACTTGCCCGGCTCCAAGGATCTGGTCGCCGACTGGGTGAAGCTCAATTGCGGCAACTACAACACCGTCACAAAGACGTGCGGCGGCGGTTCGTAGCCGCGTGCGTCGAGCCGAACTTTGAGATTGCGGGAAGGCGGCACCGTCCGCCTTCCCGGGAAATGCCGGGACGAACTGATATGGCTGTAGCCCGAGCTTTGCTCGTCGCGCTGGCGTTTGCCTGTGCCTTGGTGTGCGCCTCGGTCTTTGGCCAGGGCGCTGCCCATGCGGCGCCGCTCGACCAAGCGATTGCGCATTTCACCGCCGATGATTTCGACGAGTCCCTTGCCGGCGTGAACGAGGTGGCGGCCACCGGCAGTCCGCGGGCCGCGATCATCATCACCGCCTTGGCGGACGGCAAGCTGATGTTCAGCGCCGAAAAGAAGGCCGTCTACATCCAGGACGATGCCGGTAATTTGACCGACGCCGCGACCGGACAGAAGGTCGCCGGCGCGCCCCCGGACGACCTCGACAACGTCAAGATCAACAACCGGCTGCGCGGCACCATAGCGGCGGCGCTCGGCCAGCTCACGTTATTGTCGAGCGATCCGCAAAAACGCTACGACGCCGCGCAGGCGGTGTTCAAGTCGCGCGCCGCGAGCGCGCTGCCGGGCGTCGAGGCCGCGCTCGCCAAGGAAACTGACGGCCGGATCAGGTCGGCGCTCGACGAAGCGCGCGCCGCCATCGTGCTCAATACATCGGGCACCTCCGACGTCGACAAGCTTGCCGCCATCAAGATCATTGGTGCGCGCGGCGACCAGGACGCGCTGGCGCTGCTCGCCGATATTCCCGCCCATGAATCGCCGGCCGTGGCGCGCGCCGCCAGCGCCGCCATCAGCAGCATCGAAACCAGGCTGAGCGTGTGGCAGGCCGTGCAAAACGCCTGGTACGGCATTTCGCTGGGCTCGGTGCTGCTCCTCGCCGCGATCGGACTCGCCATCACCTTCGGGGTGATGGGCGTGATCAACATGGCGCACGGCGAGATGGCCATGCTCGGCGCCTACGTGACGTTCGTGGTGCAGGAGGCGATGCGCCAGTACGATCCGGCGCTGTTCGATTACTCGCTGGCGGTCGCCATACCGCTGGCGTTTCTGTTCGCCGGTGCCGTCGGTATCCTGATCGAGCGCACCATCATTCGTTTTCTGTACGGCCGGCCGCTGGAGACCCTGCTGGCAACCTGGGGCCTGTCGCTCATCCTGCAGCAGGCGGTGCGCACCGCGTTCGGCCCGACCAACAAGGAGGTCGGCAATCCCAGCTTCATGAGCGGCGCCTTCGATCTCGGCGGCATGGTCATCACCTATAACCGGCTGTGGATCGTCTGCTTTGCGCTCGCCGTGTTTGTCGCGCTGATCGCGCTGTTGCGTTTCTCGCGCTTCGGACTGGAGATGCGCGCCGTGACCCAGAACCGCGCCATGGCGGCGTCGATGGGCATCCGCACCAGCCGGATCGATGCGCTGACCTTCGGGCTCGGCTCCGGCATCGCCGGCATCGCCGGCGTCGCGCTGTCGCAGATCGACAACGTCAGTCCCAATCTCGGCCAGGGCTACATCATCGACAGTTTCATGGTCGTGGTGTTCGGCGGCGTCGGCAATCTGTGGGGTACGTTTGTCGGCTCGTTCCTGCTCGGCATCGCCAACAAATTTCTCGAGCCTTATGCAGGGGCGGTGCTCGGCAAGATCGCGATTCTCGTCCTCATCATCCTGTTCATCCAGAAACGGCCACGCGGCCTGTTCGCGCTGCGCGGCCGGGCGGTCGAGGCCTGATGCGGACGTCCTCGCATATCCTGATCCGGTCGCTCGATCGCGGCGCGGTCGTCTTTCTGATCGTGGTTGGCGCGATCATGGTTGTCGTGCCGCTGCTCAATCTCGCGGTGCCGGATTCCTGGTCCTTGCACGTCTCCACCTATCTGGTGACGCTGCTGGGCAAATACGCCTGCTACGCCATTCTGGCGCTGTCGATCGATCTGATCTGGGGTTATTGCGGCATCCTTTCGCTCGGCCATGGCGCGTTCTTCGCGCTCGGCGGCTATGCCATGGGCATGTATCTGATGCGCCAGAT
>JASHXZ010000387.1 GCA_030043285.1 Xanthobacteraceae bacterium
GCCATCAGTAAAGGCGCGGCTTTCGGGGCCACGCCGGCTAGGCTAAGAGGGCGCCGCGGAGGCCTTTTGTCATGGCGGTTCGGACCTGCCTCGCCATCGTGCTCGCAGCCGGGGAGGGCACGCGGATGCGCTCCGCCCGGCCAAAGGTGCTGCACGAAGTGACCGGACGCTCGCTGCTGGCCCACGTGCTGACCGCCGTCGCAGGGATCGCGCCGTCTGCCGCCGCAATCGTCATCGGCCCCGGCCAGGATGAGGTCGCAGCCGAGGCCAAGCGGGTGCTGCCTGGCGCCACTTGCTTCGTCCAAAGCGAGCGGCGCGGAACCGCGCATGCGGTATTGGCGGCCAAAGCGGCGATCGAGGGCGGCGCCGATGACATCCTGATCGTCTATGGCGACACGCCGCTGCTCCGCCCGGCGACGCTGCAGCAATTGCGCGCGCCGCTGGCGGAAGGTGCCGCCGTTGCGGTGCTGGGTTTTCGGCCGGCCGCGCCATCCGGCTATGGCCGGCTCGTCACCAGGAACGGCGAGCTTATGCGGATCGTCGAGGCGGCGGACGCCGGGCCGGAAGAGAAGGCGATCGGCCTCTGCAATGCCGGTGCGATGGCGTTCGCGGGCGACAGCGCGCTCGCCATCCTGGAGCGGATCGGCAATCGCAATCGTAAGAACGAGTTTTATCTGACCGATGCGGTCGAGATTGCGCGCGGTATGAACAAAACCGCGGTCGCCGTCGAAGTCGAGGAGGATGATGTGCGCGGCATTAACAGCAAGAAAGAACTGGCCGAAGCCGAAGCAGTCGCGCAGGCGCGGCTGCGCCAGGCCGCGCTCGATGCCGGCGTGACGCTGGTGGCGCCCGAAACCGTGTTTCTGTCCGCCGATACCACCTTCGGCAAGGATGTGGTGGTCGAGCCCTATGTGGTGTTCGGCCCCGGTGTCAGCGTCGGCGACGGCACGGTGATCCGCGCGTTCTCGCATCTTGCCGGCGCCACGATCGGCAAAGGCGCGTCGATCGGTCCGTTCGCGCGGCTGCGCCCCGGCACGCGCCTTGGCGAGGGCGTGCACGTCGGCAATTTCGTCGAGCTCAAGGAAGCCAAGATGGAGGCCGGCGCCAAGGCCAACCATCTCAGTTATATCGGCGACGCTTTCGTCGGTGCCGGCGCCAATATCGGCGCCGGCACCATCACCTGCAATTACGACGGCTTCACCAAGCAGCGCACCGAAATTGGCGAGCAAGCCTTCATTGGCTCGAACTCGGCTTTGGTCGCGCCGGTCACGATCGGCGCCGGCGCCTATGTGGGCTCGGGGTCGGTCATCACCGCCGACGTGCCGGCGGATTCGCTGGCGCTGGGACGCGGTCAGCAGGTCGTTAAGGAAGGTTGGGCGAGCCGCTTGCGCGCGCTCAAATCGATGGTCAAGAAAAAGGCGCACGGCCGCGATTAAGATCGTGGCGGATTGACCGGCGGGCCAACGCGCGGGCGGTAACCGTCAGGAAGCGCAAGGTTATTTGATTTCCGTGCCGCGCCAGCCGCGCTTAACAATTGATCTTTAGGCAATTGGCATTAACAAGGCCGGTTGCGGAGGCCATGCCCAGCAATGTGCGGCATTATCGGGATCATCGGCAGCGAGCCGGCGGCGCCGCAATTGATCGAGGCGCTCAAGCGGCTCGAATACCGCGGCTACGATTCCGCCGGCGTGGCGACGCTGGAAAAAAACGGCGTGCTGACGCGCCGGCGCGCCGAGGGCAAGTTGAAGAATCTCGCGAGCCGGCTCTCTCGCGAGCCGCTCGCCGGCACGATCGGCATCGGCCATACCCGCTGGGCGACCCACGGCCGGCCGACCGAGAACAACGCTCACCCGCACGCCACCGACAGGCTCGCGGTGGTGCACAACGGCATTATCGAGAACTTCGCCGAGCTGCGCCGCGAGCTGGAAGCCTCCGGCGCCAAATTCCAGACCGACACTGACACCGAAGCCGTCGCCCATCTCGTCACCGAGGAGATGAAGCGCGGCGCAGCGCCGGTCGAGGCCGTGAAGAAGGCGCTGCCGCAGCTGCGCGGCGCATTTGCGCTCGCCTTTCTGTTTGCCGGCGAGGAGGATTTGCTGATCGCCGCCCGCAAGGGCTCGCCGCTCGCGGTCGGCTTCGGTGACGACGCCATGTTCGTCGGCTCCGACGCGATCGCGCTGGCGCCGTTTACCGACACCGTGAGCTACCTGGAAGACGGCGACTGGGTGATCGTCACCCGCAAGGGCGCAGAGATCCATGACGCCAAAGGCGCCGTGGTCGAGCGCGAGGTCATCAAGTCGCGCGCCGACGTCATGCTGATCGATAAGGGTAACCATCGCCATTACATGGCGAAGGAAATCTACGAGCAGCCCGAAGTCGTCGGCCACACCTTGGCGCATTACATCGACATGGCGGTCGGCCGCGTGGCGCTGCCGTTCAAGCTGCCGTTCGATTTCAACAAGCTCGGGCGCATTTCGATCGCGGCCTGCGGCACCGCCTATTACGCCGGCATGGTCGCCAAATACTGGTTCGAGCGTTTCGCCGGACTGCCGGTGGAAGTCGATATCGCGTCGGAGTTCCGCTACCGCAGCGCGCCGCTCGCCGCCGGCAACCTGGCGATCTTCGTATCGCAATCGGGCGAAACCGCCGACACGCTCGCTTCGCTGCGCTACGCCCGCGAGCACAAGCAGCACGTCCTTTCGGTCGTCAACGTGCCGACCTCGACCATTGCGCGCGAGAGCGACGTGGTCATGCCGACCTTGGCGGGGCCGGAAATCGGCGTCGCCTCGACCAAGGCTTTCACCTGCCAGTTGGCCGCGCTCGCCGCGCTCGCCATGGCCGCTGGACGCGCCCGCGGCGTGCTCAGCGACAGCGACGAGACCAAGCTCGTGCGGGCGCTGATCGAGGTGCCCCGTCACATGACCGAAGCGCTGGCGCTCGAGCCGCAGATCGAGCAGCTGGCGCGGGCGCTGTCGAAATGCCCGGACGTGCTCTATCTCGGCCGCGGCACCAGCTATCCGCTGGCGCTCGAAGGCGCGCTCAAGCTGAAGGAAATTTCCTACATTCACGCCGAGGGCTATGCCGCCGGCGAACTCAAGCACGGCCCGATCGCGCTCATCGACGAGAAGATGCCGGTGATCGTCATCGCCCCGCACGACCAGGTGTTCGAGAAGACCGCCTCGAACATGGCCGAGGTCGCCGCCCGCGGCGGCCGGCTGATCCTGTTGACCGACCAGAAGGGCGCCGCAGCCGCGGCCG
>JASHXZ010000388.1 GCA_030043285.1 Xanthobacteraceae bacterium
TGACGTTGCCGGTGCCGGTCAGCTGCGTGCCCGCCGCGACGTCCGGATCGACTTGGATCGAGGGCGGCGTCGGAGCGAAGCCGGCGCGCGTCAGTGCCCGGCCCGCGGCGTCGGCGTCGCGCACGAAGTGGCCGACGTGATCGAGAAAGATTTGCTCGCCGCTCGGAAGCTGGCGGTCGATCTCAGTCTGCGCAAACGGCGGCACCGCCATACACCCCGCGATTGGACCCCTGTGATTGCGTCAAGCCGATTTGGCAATGCCCGCCGCCTCGACGATCGTTGCCCAGCGGGCGATTTCGGATTGCAAGAACGACGCCAGTTCGGCGGGTGAGCCGGTGCCGACCGGCACCATGCCGAGCTCCTTGATCCGCCCGCGCACGTCCGGCGTCGCGATGATGGCGTTGAGCGTTGCGTTGAGCTTGGCCACGATGTCGCTTGGCGTCTTCGCCGGTACGATGATGCCCTGCCATGCGGCGAGATCGAAGCCGGGCACGCCGGCTTCCGCGAGCGGCGGCACGTCGGGCAGCACATCCAAGGCCTTTGTGGTGGTCACGGCGAGCGGACGCAATTTGCCGGAGGCGATCAGTGCTTGGGCCGGACCATAATCGGTGAACATCAGCTGGATGTAACCTTGGGTCAGGTCTTCGAGTGCCGGCGCCGTGCCGTGATACGGCACGTGCGTCATTTTGATTCCAGTCTTGCTGGCAAACAGCGCGCCGGTGAGGTGATGAAAGGCGCCGATGCCGCCGGAGCCGTAGCTCAGCGGTCTTTGCTTGGCGAGGTTGATCAGATCCTCGACGCTGTAGGCAGGCAGCGAAGCGTTGACCACGAGCACGAACGGCACCCAGGCGGCGAGCCCCACCAGCGCGAAATCGTGCGCCGGATCGTAAGGCAGCTTCTTGTAGAGCGTGGCGTCGGCGGCGAGCGTCGAGACCGCCATCATGATCGTGTAGCCATCGGGCGGCGATTTCGCCACGAAGTTGGTGGCGATCACGGTGCCTTGGCCCGGCCGGTTTTGCACCACAAAGGGCTGGCCGAACCGCTCCTCCAGCTTGTCGCTGAAGAGTCGCGCCAGCGCATTGGTGCCGCCGCCCTTGGCGTATGGCACCACGAAGGTGACCGGATGGCTCGGATAATCCTCAGCGTCCTGCGCGCGCGCCGCGCTCGCCGCCAGGGCGGGCAGCGCAATAGCTAACAGGTTTCGCCGCGACAGCTTGCTCATCGTCCGGTATCCGGAGCGGCGCGCGAAGCCTCCCGCGGGGCTTTTCGCGCAGATCAGCGTTCAAGCACTAACCCGCCTGCGCCGTCGCTGCCAATCGGAATATCGCTTTGCGGTGAATTTGGGCCCGATCGCGCCCGGCGGGGCGATTCCTTGACAGGCACGTCCCTTGGGCGGTTCCTTGACGGCCTGTTCCTTGACAGTTTTGGGGCTGGCGGCCATAACGGCGCCGGTCCGGCAGCCGGATAGGCGCGTCGAAAGGCGCGTCCGACCGTGCCGGTCCTTCATCACATCGACTGGAAAAAGCCGGTCCGGACAAACAAATCCGAGCACCGCGGCGGAACACGAGGAAAAAGATGTTCGCAGTCTTCAAAACCGGCGGCAAGCAATATCGGGTCGCCGCCGATGACGTGCTCGAGGTCGACAAGATCAAGGGCGAGCTTGGCGAAATCGTCGAATTCGGCGAGGTCTTGGTGGTCGGCGGCGATAATGTATCGCTCGGCACGCCAACGGTCGCCGGAGCCACGGTGGCGGCCGAAGTGGTCGAGCAGACGCGCGGCCCCAAAGTCATCGCGTTCAAGAAGCGCCGGCGCAAGAATTCCCGGCGCAAGCGCGGGCACCGCCAGGACTACACCCGGATCCGCATCGTCGAAATCCTTACCGAGGGTAAGAAGCCGAGCAAGAAGACCGAGGCCAAGGCAAAGCCCGCGTCGGATTCTGCAGACGAGTCGGTGGCCGCAGCGGCCACGTAGCTCGGGTTTGGGTGCGTGAACCGGGTTGCTACGCGGCCCGGATCGCGCTGGCATAGACTTAGCCAAGAAAAACCGAATTTCGGTGATGCTTTTGTCATGAGTTCGGTGTAGAAGTTCCTCAAGAAAGGTTCGGAGAAGAGCCAATGGCTCACAAGAAAGCAGGTGGTTCCTCGCGCAACGGCCGCGATTCGGCTGGGCAGCGCTTGGGACTCAAGATTTTCGGCGGCGAAGCAGTCGTTGCCGGCAACATCATCGCGCGTCAGCGCGGCACCAAGTGGCACGCCGGCCGCAACGTCGGCCTCGGTCGCGACCATACGCTGTTCGCCCTGATCGATGGTCACATTGAGTTCCGTACCAAGGCCAAGGGCCGAGTCTTCGTATCGGTACTTCCGATGACGGAGGCCGCGGCCCAGTAACACGGTGGATCAAAATGAGGTCCGCCGGCATCCAGTCGAACCGGCGGGCCCAAATGGGCTTCGAAACAGGGGGAGACCGGGATGCCGGCTCCCCCTTTCGGTTTGTTTGGAGCCCATGCCATGACGATGCTCTCGCAGCAGGCTGTTACGACGCTTGGTCCGCAGAACGCGGTCCCGGCGCTCAAGACCGAGCGGCTGGTGTTGCGCGCGCCGTGCGCCGAGGACGCAGCCGCCATGACCCGGCTCCTGGCCGATCGCCGCATCGCGATCAACACCGCGCGCATTCCGTATCCGTATGCCATCGCCGACGCCGAGCAATTCATCGCTTCGGTCAATCGGCTCGACGGCGAGGCGACCTTCGTGGTCACGCTCGATGCGATGATGATTGGCGTCTGCGGCGTCGAGCCGCGCGAGGGCGGTCCCGAGATCGGCTACTGGGCCGGTGTGTCGCACTGGGGTCAGGGCTACGCCACCGAAGCGGTGCGGGCGCTGATCGATCACGCGTTCACCGATCTCCAGCACGAGATGCTGCAGGCCGGTACCCGCGTGAGCAATCCGGCGTCGCGCCGCGTGCTGGAGAAATGCGGTTTCCAATGGACCGGCGTGCGTTTGTCGCGCGTCCGCGCCCTCAATTCGGCGGCGCCGACCGATCGTTATCGGCTCGATCGCCGGCTCTGGCTGTCGTTGAAATCGTGGAGCTGCGCGGGCCGCGTCGCGTAGCAATTGCGCAGGCGTGTGAGGTGCGCGTGGTTGTTCGCCGAGTTCCCAACGTGGAACTTGGCGACCAACAAATCATTGACAGCGGCGCGCCGCGGGCGGACCATGATGGATGCGGGCTGCGTGCTTCGCACCGCCGCCCGCGCGATGCGGAAATGGAGGTGCCATGCCCCCGGGCCAGTCGAGCCGCGATGACCGCCGCTTCACTGTTCGGGTTGCGGCCTAGCGGCATTCAACGAACGGCACGTCGGGAGCGGCCCCCGGGCCGCAGCAGTGAGGCAAGGCCCACTTGGCCCCTCCCGGCGCAGCTCCCGCCTTGATGTGCCCCTCGTTTCGCCCTGCTGCATCATCATTTATTGTTCAGTTATCGATAGTATCGACCGCACCAGCCGGCGTATCGCCGGCCCGCATTGTTTGTGACGCGATGAAATTTCTCGACGAGGCCAAGGTCTACATTCGCTCCGGCGACGGCGGCAACGGCTGCGTGTCGTTTCGGCGCGAGAAATTCATCGAGTTCGGCGGTCCGAACGGCGGCGACGGCGGCAAGGGCGGCGACGTGGTCGCCATGGCGGTCGATGGCCTCAACACGCTGATCGACTATCGCTACCAGCAGCATTTCTTCGCCAAGAACGGCCGTGGCGGCATGGGTAAGGACCGCCATGGCGCCGCCGGCGAGGACGCGCTTCTCAAAGTGCCGGTCGGCACGCAAATTTACGACGAGGACGGCGAGACGCTGCCTGCCGATTTGACCGAAGCCGGTCAGCGCACCGTGCTGGCGCATGGCGGCAACGGCGGCTTCGGCAACGCGCGTTTCAAGTCGTCGACCAATCGCGCGCCGCGCCGCGCCAATCCGGGCCAGCCCGGCGAGGAGCACACGATCCGGCTGCGGCTCAAGCTGATCGCCGATGCGGGCATCGTCGGTTTGCCCAATGCCGGCAAGTCCACGTTCCTCGCGGCGGTGAGCGCAGCCAAGCCGAAAATCGCCGACTATCCGTTCACCACGCTCACCCCGCAGCTCGGCGTCGTCGACAGCGACGGACGCGAATTCGTGCTCGCCGACATTCCTGGCCTGATCGAGGGCGCGCATGAAGGCGTCGGTCTTGGCGACCGTTTCCTCGGCCATGTCGAGCGCTGCCGCGTGCTCTTGCATCTGGTGGACGGCACCACCGGAGACGCCGGCGAAGCTTACAAGACGGTGCGCCACGAGCTCGAAGCGTATGGCCACGCCCTCGCCGACAAGCCGGAGATCGTGGCGCTGAGCAAGGCCGACGCCATGAGCGCGGACGACGCGAAGCGGCAACTCGACCGATTGAAGCGCGCCGCGAAGAAAACGCCGCTCGTGGTCTCGGCGGTGAGCGGCGAAGGCGTACCGGACGTCTTGCGCGCGCTCCTCAATGTCATCGACAAGAAGCGCGGCGCCGCCGCCGCCGATCCCGCGCCGGAGACCGCCTGGCAGCCGTGATTCGGTGCGTGCAGCAGTCAGCACCTTGGTTGAGTTCAATATCCCGGTTATGAGCGGGAACCTATGCGCCACTCTTTGCGCTACTCAGATCGGCAGGGTGCATCATTTTTTGAACGACATCGCGCGCCGCGCGTAAATGATGAGCGGCCTCTTTCCATTGTTCCGTGCGTTCTGGGTCCTTAGTCTCCATCCATTGAACACGATGCAGCGCCTGGAAAATATCCAGGTCGACCTTGTTGGCTTGCCGTTGCGATGTCGCGACCGAGGAGACTGATTTCGGCGCAGCAACCCGCATCTTATCTCCTCCGCCAGATACAGTTCCTGCTTGCAATCATAAGCGGTGCCTCTTATGTCTGCAATAGACGGCACCGCTTATAGGAGCGCGTAGGTGATTGACTTTCCGGCACCGGAAAGTGGTAATAAGAGTCGGATGGGTCGGCCGCCTCTTAACGTAATGCGAACGGCGCTGCGGGTTGGGAAAGACGTTCCCAAGCGCATCGATGCCGTTTTGGAGGAGCACGAGAGCCGGGCCGCCTTCATCCGCAAGGCGATCGATGCCGAGCTAAATCGGCGCGAGCAGGCGCAGCGTTCAAAGCGGAAACAGATCAAGGATTAGAGCCCGGCAAACGGTTTCGGATAGGTGTGCACCATGGTCGACGGCATCCGCCCGCGCCACGATGCAACGCGCCGCCCGAGGGAACCAGAGATTGACTATCCGACACCGGAAAGTGGTAATAAGACCCGGATGGGTCGGCCGCCTCTTAACGTCAAGCCAACGCTCGTGCGTCTCGGGAAGGGCATCCCCGAACGCATTGATGCGGTTTTGCGCGATCATGAGAGCCGCGCCGCCTTCATCCGCAAAGCGGTTGATTTGGAGCTGCGCCGACGTGAGCGTGGAAAAAGCAGGCCGCAAAAGACGACGACTAAGTAGAGTTTGCCGCAGGCGAAAGTCTGCGATTGGCTCGGGTTCTCTCCCGCACTTTTTATTTG
>JASHXZ010000389.1 GCA_030043285.1 Xanthobacteraceae bacterium
ACGGCCCGACGCCTGGATGGACTGGACGATCATCAAACACACGACCTGCAACTATGGCCCGCTAGTCCGCATTTCCCAAGACAGAGATGGCATTTATCTCACGAAAACAACGGCGACCGAGTTGATTGAAGCCCTTCAGCAATGGCTGGCAGAAATTCCGGAATCGAAGCGCGATGCCTGACCATCCTGCCCGCCGCGCCTTACGACATCCGCTGCGCTGGGCCGCTTGGCGGCTTAGCTGGTGGCGCTGGTATCTGTCGGGGCCGTTCACCCCTGGCGATCCCTCCCTCGGTCAATCCCGTGAGGAGCGCGACCGCAATATCCGCCTGATGCAGGAGCGCCACGATCGTCGTGAGCCGCGGTGGCCCGAATGGTAGGTGCCTGATGCCACGCGGCCCGGCAACATTCCGTGAGCGCGACGATGCCTGAGCGCGCACCGGTATACACGGTGCGGCAGGTTGCTCGTGAATATGGGGTGACTCCGCCCACGGTCTATGGCTGGATAAAGAGGGGCGCGCTTCGGTCCATCAAACTGCCGGGGGGCGACCATCGGTTCCGCCGCGAACAGCTCGACGCATTTGATCGCCGATGCCTCGACGAAAGCTTACCTCGCCCAACTATCGCCTCCGACAGCGAGGAGGCTATTGGGTTATCTTCTGGACCGACGAACAGTCCGGTCAAACTCGATCCGTATCGACGCGGGAGACGAATGAGCGGGCCGCAAAAGTGTGGCGAGACCAATGGATAGCCGGCCGCTCGCAACCTCTGCCGCCCCATCAGCCCAACGTGAACGATATTCTCGACGGCTACGTAGCCGCTCGGCGCCCACACGTCGAGGCGATCGATACGCTTATTTTTTCCGCAAGGCCGCTCAGACGGCACATCGGCAATTTAGAGCCAAGAATGTTGGCGCGCAGGACCTATCTGGAGCGCCGCCAGCGCGAGAACGTTACCGATGGTACGATTATCCGCGAAACCTCAGTTTTGCGTGCTGCGCTGGCCTGGGCGCGACGAGAAGGCTGGATCGATGCGGAACCCTACATCGAAATGCCGCCGCGACCGCCGGCTCGCGATCGATGGTTGACGCAAGCGGAAATGGGAAAATTATTTGCGGAGTGCAAGACGCCGCACCTTCGACTCTTCGTCACTCTCGCGTACCATACCGCAGCCCGGCGCGGAGCGATCCTAGATCTGACTTGGGATCGAGTGGACCTCGAACGCAGATTGATCCATTACCAACGGCCGGGACGACGACAGACAAAGAAGCGCCGGGTAACGATACCGATCAACGCGCCAGCGCTTGTCGAATTACAGGCAGCCCACAACGTTGCCGTCACCGATCATGTCGTCGAATTTCGCGGCAATCCCGTCCGGACGATCCGCACGGCTTTTGACAAGGCATGCATCCGTGCCGGCATTGAAGACTGTTCTCCCCATGTTCTGCGCCACACCGCGGCGACACACCTTGTTATGGCGGGCGTTCCCATTGATGAAATCGCCCGCATGCTTGGCGACACCGTGGCAATGGTCGAGCGCGTCTATGGGAAGCACTCGCCCGACTATCTGCGCCGCGCGGCCGATGCCCTGGGCGCCAATTTCGTTTCTGAGCCAAAGAATCAGAAACGGCCGCGCATCGCCAGCAAATAACCGCCCTAAACCGCCTTTTACCCTGTGGATAAAACCACCTAAACCATTGCAAAATTACGGTAGATCACTTTCTTACCAAGGGAGTGCTCTACCACTGAGCTACGGCAGCAGATTGCTTGGCTTTCCTAGTTATCCACACCCCGATAAATCGATCATCGAATCAGAAACGTGCTATATTGAGCGGGTCGAGGTTAGCGCTGATAACGCCTTCCCCGACCCTCGCCACCGCCACGCTACGGACGCGGAAATGGTTGAGCACGATCTTTACACGATTGCTCGGTTTTGGTCCAAGGTCACTGTCGGGAGACCGGCGCAATGCTGGCTCTGGCGCGGCGCCATAGACCGATACGGCTATGGCCAGTTCAAGGTAAAAAGCGGGTCTCCGCCAGAGCGTGCCCATCGTATCGCCTACGCGATCCTGACCGGCGAAATATTGCCGTCGGAGGTCCACCTTCTCCACAGGTGCGATACGCCCGCATGCTGCAATCCTCGGCATCTGCTCAAAGGCGACCATGCGACAAATATGGCCGACCGCCATCGGAAGCGACGGTTTCTTGAAGGATTCCCGAGAGGAACGACCTTGGCCGACATCGATCCGCAATTGTTGATGCCACAAGCGGACTTATTCAGATGACGCGACGCGAACGCACGAATGCGTGTGGCACGTGGCTGACACGGGCCTTCGCGTTTCGTTCGGGGGAGGCACCATGATCTCGAATAAACCCTTTCATGAAATGACCGACGACGAACTCCGCGCCGAGTGGAAATATTGGAACGGCGAGGTCCGGAACGCTCCGGAGAGATGGAGCGCTTCCCTCGCGGCGGCGTATGAGTTTCGCGAGGAATGCAGAATCGAATTGAAGCGGCGAGGACATCTGACGCCGCTTGACGCCAAGGAGGCACCATGAAAAAAGCACTGATCGACAAGGTAATGGACGTGTTCGCAGAGCGCGACCGCCATCACGGCCAGATACAGGGATTGATTCAGAGAAGGTCATCCGCATCGGAGCCCCCCAAGAAAATGAGCGAGAACACCGAGGCGCGGGAGCCGATCATCGATCGCATGGACGACCTCGGAAACGGTTGGCATGTCGGATGGTGGGTCGAGAAGGGCGGTCTTGACGAGCACGCGCTCCTCATCGAGGTAACGCCCAACGTACTGAGTATTTGTTGTTGCGAGGGCGAACAGGCTCAGAAGCGGATTTGCTTTGCCACGAGCCGCGAGAAGGGCGTGGCCATCGTTGAAGCGCTCGCGAAGGCGCTTAA
>JASHXZ010000390.1 GCA_030043285.1 Xanthobacteraceae bacterium
CGCATCTATAAGCGCGTTCTCAAGAAGTCGCCCGACAATGTCGGCTGCGTCTATTCGCTCGCCATGCTTCACGTCCAACAGAGCAATTATACCGCCGCTGCCGACATGTTCCGGCGCGCAACGCGCATCAAGCCTGATCTCGTCGACGCGCACTACAATCTCGCCGTCGCACTCGGCATGTTGGAAAATTACAGCGAGGCTGCGCTCAGCTACGAGAAGGTTCTCAAGCTCGACCCGCGCCACGCGAATGCCCGCAACAATTACGCCACCGCGTTGCTGCACGCCGGCCGGCCGGCCGACGCCGTCCGTCAGTACGACGAACTCATCGCCCAGGCGCCGGCGTCTGCAGACGCCTACATCAATCGCGGCACCGCGCGCCAAGCGCTCAAGCGCGTCGCGGAGGCGCTTGCCGATTACGAACGCGCCATCGCGCTCAAGCCGAATTTCGCCGAGGCGCACCTCAATCGCGGTAACGCGCTGGCCGAGCTGCGGCGCGCCGACGAGGCGGTCGCCAGCTATCAAAAAGCCATCGCGCTGCAGCCGGATTTCGCCGATGCCTACAACAACATGGCCAACACCCTTTCCAATCTCGGCCGCTACGAGGAGGCGGTCGCCGCCTACGACAAGGGCTTGGCGCTGCAGCCGGACGATTCCGAAGCGCGCAGCATGCGATTTTCCGCCAAAATGCATCTGTGCGATTGGAGCAACATCGAACCGGAGCGCGAGCGCCTGCTCGTCGCCATCAAGCGCGGCGAGGCCGTCAATCCGTTCGTGGCGCTCGCCGTCTCGCCATCGGTCGAGGACCACCTGCGCTGTGCCAAAAAGTTCAGCGGCTTGCGATTTCCTGCCGCCGAGCCGCTGTGGCACGGCGAAATCTATCGGCACGATCGCATCCGCCTCGCCTATGTCTCCAGCGATTTTCGCGAGCATCCGATCGCCTATCTGACGGCCGGAATGTTCGAGCACCATGACCGGTCGCGCTTCGAGGTGACGGCCGTCTCGTTCGGGCCGGAGCAGGAGCGCGGCATTCGCCAAAGGCTGCAAGGCGCGTTCGAGCATTTCGTCGACGTCCGCACCAAGAGTGACCAGGAGATCGCCGCGCTGCTGCGCGAGCGCGAAATCGATATCGCGGTCGATCTCGTCGGCTTTCTGGAGAACGCGCGCACTCACGTCTTCGCCAGCCGCGCGGCGCCCATTCAGGTCAATTACATCGGTTTTCCCGGCACGCTCGGCGCGGATTATTTCGACTACATCATCGCCGATCCGACCGTGCTGCCGCCCGAGCACATCGGCTTCTACACCGAAAAGGTCGCTTGGCTGCCCGACACTTATCTGCCGACCGACGCCACCCGCACCGTCGCGGAGGTCACGCCGACCCGCAGCGAGCTCGGACTGCCCGAAAAAGGCTTTGTGTTTTGCACCTTCAATCTGTCCTACAAGATCAATCCGGCGATGTTCGACGTGTGGATGCGGCTGTTGCGCGAAGTCGAGGGCAGCGTCCTGTGGCTGCGCGGATACAACGTGGTCGCATCGGGCAATCTGCGTGCCCAAGCCGAACGGCGCGGCGTCGCCGCCGAGCGCTTGATTTTTGCGCCTCGCGCACCGCTTGCCGCCGACCATTTGGCGCGGCAACGCCAAGCCGATCTGTTTCTCGACACGCTGCCCTACAACGCCCACACCACCGCGACGGAAGCGCTCTGGGTCGGCTTGCCGGTGCTGACCTGCCTCGGCACGAGCTTCGCCGGGCGCGTTGCCGCCGGCCTCAACCGCGCCGTCGGATTACCCGAGCTTGTGGCCACCTCGCTCGCCGAGTACGAGGCGCTCGCGCTCAAGATCGCGCGGGATCCGGCGCTGTGCGCCAAGCTAAAGCAAAAACTCGCGCACAGCCGGCGGAACTATCCGCTGTTCGACACCGCGCGCTTCACGCGGCACATCGAAGCGGCCTACAGCACCATGTGGCAGGCCTATCAGGACGGCCGGCCCCCGGCCGGCTTTAGTGTGCAGAGCGAGGTACAAGCGCGCTGAATCGTGGCGCCGCGCCGCGGCTCGACCCTTCCGCTCTAGGTGACCACGCTGAACTCGGCGGCATACCAATCGATCATGCGCAAAAGGCCCTGCTCGAGCGAGATGCGCCGCTCCAACCCGGAGTAGACCTTGCGCAGCAGAGCGGCATCGCAGCTCTTGATGCGCCGGCCCTCGGGCCGGCTCGGATCGGTGACGATGCGAGGCGCGCGGCCGGCGAGCCGGCAAATCAGCTCGACCAGGTCGAGCATCGACACCGTGTCTTCGGTGCCGATATTGACGGTGCCAACAAAACCGGCCTCGACCACGGCAGCGATCGCCTTGGCGCAATCGGCCGCGTGCATGTAGTTGCGGCGCTGCGTGCCGGGGCCCCACACTACGACCGGATCGTCGCCGTCCATCACCTTCTTGACCAGCATCGGGATGGCCTGCGAAGCAGCGTCGATCCAACGGTAGCGCTCGCCGTAGATGTTGAATGGTCGCACGATGGTGAGCCGCATGGCGGTCGCCTGCGTCACCAGTGTTGCCTTCTGCTCGAGCAGGCGCTTGGCCCAGCCATAGCCCCAG
>JASHXZ010000391.1 GCA_030043285.1 Xanthobacteraceae bacterium
CTTCGCCGCCGCGGCGAACACCTTGTAGGCGTCATCGAGACCCGGCTTGCGCTTGGCGACTTCGACGCCGACGGGAATGATGTCTTTCATCATCTGCGCCTGCTCGGCCGGCGGCAGGCTGATGAGTTCGCCATGCTCGGTCCAGGCCTTGCGCTGTTTGTCGTAGAAATCCGACGACCAGGGCAACACCTCGGCGGCCGCCTTGGCGGCATCGGCGTCGATAATATCCTGCAAATCCTTGGGCAGGCCGTCGACCCATTTCTTCGACATGAACGCCATCGAGAAGATGATCGGCTGCCCGGTCTCGGTGATGTACTTGGCCGCGTCCCAGTAATGCATGGTGGCATCGACCGTGACCGCCAGCACGGCGCCGTCAATGGCGCCTTGCTGGATCGCCGGCAGCACGTCGCCCAAGGTCATCGCCACCGGCGAGGCGCCGAGCCGCTTGACCATCTCCTGCTGCATGTCGGCCGCGAGTACGCGTAGCTTTTTGCCCTTGAGGTCGGCGAGATGACGGATCGGGGTCCTTGAAACGATGGACGACGGCTGCGACACCCACATCGCTACGCCGCGGATGCCCTTCTGGGCGCCGAAGCCGAACATCATCTTCTGCAGCTCGGGGTCCTGCACCACGCGGTTGGCGTGGGCAAAGCCGTCGACCAGACCGGGCGCGGACATGACTTCGAAACGAGGATCGACGCCGACCAGAAACTCGGGCGGGCCGATATAACCTTGGATGGCGCCGAATTGCGTGCCCTCGATCTCGTGCGGGATCGGGCCGAGCTGACTCGCCGGGTAAATTTCGCCCTTGATGCGGCCGCCTGAATCCTTCTCCACCATGGCGACGAAGCGCTTGCACCATTCGTGCTGCGCCTCGTTGATGGTAGCGGTGCCGAGCTTCATCGCGTAGGTCTTGTTGTCCTGCGCGCGCGCCGCGGTGAGTACCGCCGGCAGCGCCAGCGTGGACGCGGCGCCGGCCAGCAGCTCGCGCCGGCGGATGCCACGATGCGTGAAGCTCATCTCGGTTCTCCCAGATTGGCGGCAACAGATAAAATGCACGGCCAAGCCCAACAGGGCGGCAATTGCGGCACCGTACCGGCTGTTTGTCAATGCGGTGCCACCACACCAACATGCGGCAAATTCGGCGCCAATCTACTACCGGCCGTTGCGCGCTCGCCGGTGATTTCAGTTGCCGAGCAAAAACCGCGACATCAACCAAGCCTGATATTGGCCTCCTTGATCACGCGGCCCCACAATTCCATTTGCGCCTCGACGTAGGCGCGAAATTCCTCCGGCGTGTTTTGCCGCGATTCGATGTTGAGTTCGGCAAAGCGCGCCGCGACCTGCGGCGACACCAGGGCCTTGTTCAGTTCGGCATTGAGCTTTTGCACGATCGCAGCCGGCGTGCCGTGCGGCACGAACACGCCGTTCCACTCGTAGGCTTCGAAGCCCGGCAGCGTGGCGGAGAGCGGCGGGATATCGGGCAGGCTGGCGAGTCGACCCTTGCCGGTATGGGCGATCGCCTTGACCTTGCCGGCCTTGATCAAGCCGACCACCGACGAGCCGTTGGAGAAGAAAAATTTGACCTGGCCGGCCATGACGTCGGTCAGCGCCGGACCACCGCCGCGATACGGCACGTGCGTAATCTTGATGCCGGTGCGCTGCCGGAACATTTCCAGGCACAGATGCTGCAAGGTGCCGTTGCCGGACGACGCCATGGCAATACCGTTGGGCGATGCCTTGGCCAGGGCGATGATGTCGGCGGCGGTGTTGACGGGCACCGAGGGCGTCACGACCAGAATGTTCGGCACCAGCGATACCAGAAAGACCGGGTCGAAATCCTTGCGGTAGTCGAACGGCAGGTTTTGATAGAGCGAGCCGTTCACCGAAAAGCCGGTGGCGTCGTGCAGAATGGTGTAGCCGTCCGGCGCCGCCTTGGCGGCGACCGCTTCGCCGATCGTGCCGCCGGCGCCGCCGCGATTTTCCACGGCGAATTGCTGGCCGAGATCCTCGCTGGCCTTGGCATAGAGAATGCGCGCCGTGGTGTCGGCGCCGCCAGCCGGCGGATAAGGCACCATGACCCGCACCGGTCGGTCGGGCCAGACGGTCTGCGCCTGCGCCCCGCCCGCGAGCGGCGTCGCCGCCATGCCGGCAAGCAGCAGGCGCCGCGTCAAACCCGTCGTTGCCATCGTGCCCTCCCCGGTCCGGCCGACCGATTTTGACAACACTCTAGCATCGTACCACGTTAACGTGCGAGGACCGGCAAAGGCTCGATCAGCACGGGGGACATGCGTCAATGAACACGGCAGTCAACAGCAAGCGGGTGTTTTACGTCGCGCCGCACCGGCCGCAGGGCTTTGCCGAGATGCTGGGCAAGCGCGACGACATACGGCTCGACATGCTGGAGCAAAAAGTCCCCGACGCTGCCGCGCTCGAAATCCTCGGCGCCGCGCATGCCTATCAGACCGGCTCGGCGCGCGATGAGCTGGTGAAATACTATCATGCCGGCAACGAGCTTCTCGACCGGGCGCCCAACCTGTTGCTCGTCTCCACCAACGGCGCCGGCTATGACACGGTCGACATAAAATCCTGCACCGCGCGCGGCATCCTGGTTGTCAACCAGTCGGGGGGCAATGCCGAAGCGGTCGCCGAACACGTCATCGGCGTGATGCTGTGCCTGGTCAAGCGCGTCGGCGAGAGCGACCGGGCCATGCGCGCCGGCAAAATCGAGCGCCGCATCGACTATATCGGCGGCGAGGCTTTCGGCAGAACCATCGGCATCGTCGGGCTCGGCAATGTCGGCCGACGCGTCGCCGAGCTCGCCGGCACGCTGTTCCGCATGCAGGTGCTGGCCTACGACCCTTATCTCGACGGCGAGGTCGTGCGCGCCCGCGGCGCCACCAAGGTCGAGCTCGACGAACTCCTGCGGCGCGCCGATTTCGTCTCGATCAATTGCCCGCTCACGCCTGAAACCCGCAACCTGATCGGGGCGCGCGAATACGCGCTGATGCGGCCGACTGCTTACTTCATCACCACCGCGCGCGGCTCGATCCACGACGAGGCGGCGCTGGAGCGGGCACTGTGCGACAAGAAGATCGCCGGCGCCGGTCTCGATGTCTGGGACAAGGAGCCGCCGCCGGCCGAGCATCCGCTGATGAAATACGACAACGTCATGGTCACGCCGCACATGGCCGGCGTCACCCGCGAGGCGCGCGCCAAAATGGGCCAGATCGCCGCCGAACAAATGCTCGACGCCCTCGACGGCAAACCGGTGCCGCGCATCATCAATCCGCAGGTCTGGTCGGCTTACGCCAAACGCTTCGAGCGTGCCTTCGGCTTTGTGCCGCAAGAACCGCCGGCCGAGCCGAACTGGCACGCCGCCGAGAAGTAGAACCTTAGATTGTCATGCCCCAAAGAGGCTGCGGCAATGACACCGCTCGCCGCGGCATTGCAGGGCTCGACGGCCGGCGCAAAGCGGTGTTGTAATCTGCGCCGGACCCATAATCGGGAGGCGTCCTTGTTGCATCGAGAACTCAAGCAGGCCGGCCTTGCCGGCCTGGTGCTCGCATCGTGCTGCATCACGCCGGCGGCCGCGGCGGACCACGCCTGGCTCGACCAGAAACTGCTCGCGGCCGCCAAGGCCGAGGGCGGCGAGATGACCATTTACTCCTCGACCAACGAAGGTGAAGGTTTGCCGCTGTGGAAACTGTTCACCGACGCTACCGGCATCAAGGTCAATTACGTGCGCGGCGCCGACGCTATCCTGATGTCGCGCATGACATTGGAATTCCGCGCCAACAAGAAGGCCTGGGACATCGCGCAGACTGCGACCATCAACAAGATGCCGCCGCAGGAGCTGCTGCAGTTCGATCCACCCGAGGCCAAGAACATTTCACCCGAAGCGCGCGATCCGCAGCACCGCTGGTACGGCGTCTATGCCAACTACAACGCGCCCGACTACAACACCCAGCACGTCCACGCTGCCGATGTGCCGAATAGTTACGAGGATTTCGCCAAGCATCCGGAATGGGCCGGCCACGTCTCGATCGACGGCACCGACAACGAATGGCTCAAGGCCATGTTCGAGTATTATGGCGACGAGAAAGCGACCAAGATCATTCAGGATATTGTCGCGACGGTGAAGCCGGTGGTGACCGACGGCCACCTCGCCGCGGCGCGCTCGGTTGGCTCTGGCGAATATTGGGTCGGGCTGAACCAATACGTCAATCTCACCATGAACGTGAAGCTCGCCGGCGGCCCGATCGACACCTTCGCGCTCGATCC
The DNA here is from genome assembly GCA_030043285.1 of Xanthobacteraceae bacterium. Classification (GTDB taxonomy): domain Bacteria; phylum Pseudomonadota; class Alphaproteobacteria; order Rhizobiales; family Xanthobacteraceae; genus BOG-931. Next base: position 4,285 of record JASHXZ010000391.1, read on the forward strand.
GGTGGCGCTGTTCTTTGGCGCGGTCGGCGTCAGCGCCAAGGCGCCGCATCCGAATACGGCGCTGCTCGCGGCGAATTTCATGCTGAGCAAGGAATGCGAGACCTTCCTCGCCAAGTTCGGCCGCATCCCGACGCGTGCGGACGTCGAATCCAATCCGCCGGGCATCGTCGCCGCCCTCAACAAGAAGAAAGTCATCACGGTGTCGCTCTCGCCGGCCGACGAGCATACGTGGCAGCAGAAGTTCAATGACTTGTTCAAGGGGCAGTAAGTCTGTTTCCTTTCCTCATCTGCGAGG
>JASHXZ010000392.1 GCA_030043285.1 Xanthobacteraceae bacterium
TCGCGCCCGCCACACCGACATGCCGATCGCAAGCCCGATCGATGCGAAGCCGCCGGATGCTGCGAACCCCGCGCCTTCCATAAAAATCCGCGGTGCATAGGCGTCGTAACGATACCACCACCAAAAGAAAGCGACCGGCAGGTAGATCGGCACCGTGGCGAGTTCGAACCAGGGAAGACCGAGTTGCGCCTGAAAGCCGAGACGCCACGCCGTCCATTGCGTTGCGAGCCACATCGCCGCGACCACAGTCGCGACGACCACGAAGAGCGGGCCCCAGAGGATTTTGGTAGCGGTCACTCGGTCGCCTCGCTGAACTCAGCAGGGGCGATTAAGAAAGGCACTATCCGAGTCTACGCAACCGAAGAAACGCGACCATCGTAGTTTTGGATAGAGCGGTGTGGAAAAACGAGTGAAAGCAGAATATGCCGTCCTGCGGCAGCGCGTTGACTTTAAGGCAGCCCGACAAGAAATTGAACGGCTGCAATGACCGAACTCGTCCCGTCTCTTTTCAAGCCTTCCCTATCCTCTTGCCTACTGCCGGCGGCGAGCCAAGCTCTCTGCCGAGGCCGACCGCGCGCTCGTAAGATCAGTGCCCCTCAACCATCAGGCCAATTACATATATGATGCATCCTATTGCGACTAAAATTGTCCCAATCCCCACACAGATTGCTTCTACGAGCCCAAATAGTCGACGCCGGAACTCAATAATCTCAGCTAGGGCAGTCCCGAAGCGCTCGACGTCCCCTTCATGACCAATCTGACGAGCCCTTTCATGTACATGACGACCAACAAGTACTTCGTGCGTCGCAATCCAAATACCTACATACGCAAGAAAAAGAGCTCCAATTGTTTCGATGATTTTTCCTATTAGCAAAGGGTTCACCGGAACGTTCCTATGTGAAACACCCTCACCTCTTATCCGAGGCGAGGGTGTTATTCCCGAAATGGGCGGTCTAGCTCACGGGCGCCATCACTTCTCGAACGAAAGACGCAAACTCCCGCCACATGCCTTCGCTACACGGGCCAACAGAGCCAGTGAAACTACTTTGCCAGCTTCCATTTGCGAAACACGGACCTGCGTCACGCCGATCTGTTCGGCAAGATCAGCTTGCGATAACCTTGCAACCTTCCGACTATGTCGGACAAATTCCGCCGCGCGCAGATTCGCGCTCTCTTCCTCGATAAGCCGCGACATTCCCGGAATCTTTTCGAGCTTCCGCCCAAAATCTTCGAGAGGCACATAACGATTGCGGTTCATGGTTTCCTATCTCGTTTTTAATCGATCAAGCCCTTTGACAGTGAATCTCTCTTTCCTTCCGCCTCCGTCATTCAAGGCCTTTGCGGTCGGTGCGGCGCGCAATCGCAATATTCCGTTCGACGGTAAGGTGCGGAAAGAGGCCAAAATTCGGTACGACGAAACCTATATTCCGCCGCTCCGGCGTGAGCGCCGTCAGATCTCGGCCACCGATCAAAACGCGCCCGCTGTCAGGCCGACGAAAGCCCGCAATGGTCTCCAGCGTGACCGATTTGCCGGCGCCGTTGGGTCCGAGGATTACGAATATCTCGCCGCTGGAAATGGCGAAGTTTAGATTTTGCAGTCGAAATGCACCGAGCGTCAGCGTCAGCGTTTCGACGGCAATACCGGTGCTCATCGGTTCTCTCGCGGCGGCGTGCCGCGCGAGATCGCACGCAGAATAAGGAACAAAGCAAGCGATACGACCAGCAAAAGAACCGACGCGCTTGCGGCCTGGTCGAGCCCGAAGCGGAGAAACAATTCGTAGATCTTGACCGGCGCCGTCATCGGGTAATAGGCAAGGATCACCACCGAACCGAATTCGCTGATCGAGCGGGCGTAAGTGAGGGTCACGCCGGTCATGATGTTACTTCGCGCCAGCGGCAGCGTGATCTGCGCGAATGTTCGCCATGGGCCGAGCCCGAGCGTGCGCGCGATTTTCTCAAGACGTGGGTCCACCGCCTCGAAGCCAATCCGCGCTGCGTTCACGGTATAGGGCGCTGAGACAAACAGCATCGCCACAACGATGCCTGCGTGCGTGCTCCAGAATTTAAGGCCGACTAGTGCTTGCAGGGGCTCACCCAACACGCCCCGGCGGCCAAGCACTATCAGAAGGGCAATGCCCGCAACGGTGTGCGGAACGCGAGCGGCAAATCGACCAGGGCTGCTACCACACTTTTCCCCGGAAACGTCGTGCGTGCTAACCCGTAGGCGAGCGGCACGCCGACCAACGCGGCGAGTGCGGCTGACAGAAACACGCCTTCGAGGCTGAGTGCAATTGCGTCGCGCCCGTCGCCCATGCGCGCGACATCGATAAGGCTGCGGCCTGATTCCGATAGAGCGAGCCCAATCAGCGGAACGACAAGGAACGCGACAAGGATGCTGCCGAGAAACCAGCACAGCAGATAAAGGCCACTCGAATGCGTCTGCGCGACGCGCATCCAACGCTGTTCTGCGGAAGCGGCTAGTCTAACGATCACTGGTCGGGCCAAGGCTTGACCATATTTTTGAGTTCCGGCGGCATCGCGTCAACGTGCACCGCGTAGGAAGGGCTGAAATCCCCGAAGCCATTCTTCTTCATAACTGCTTGGCCCTCCGACCCTAGCAACAGGGTGATGTATTTCTCGGCCACGCCGGCATTTCTGCTGCCGTTGACCATGGTGACGGCATAGACGATCGGCCTACCGGTAAGGTCGCCATTTTCGGTGTGAGCGACGCCTTGCTGATAGTAGGCGGCGTCCGTCGGATCGCTCAGGTTGATTTTGCCCGGCAGGTCAACGAACTTGAGATGATGCTGCAAGGCCTCGGAACGGTAGATCGCGAGATAATCGACCTGCCCGAGCTGGAGCGTAGGAATCAACGCGGTTTCGGTATCGCGCATATTGGCCGGCGGCGCATTGGCGAGCACGCTCTGCTCCAGTCTGGGATGTTATAGAATTTTTCGGCCAGATTGAGCATCTGCACGATCTGGTAGCCGGACGGATCGGTATCCGGATTGGAACGGCCGATCTCTACGCCCTTCCGCGCCAGCACTTTGTACCAGTTCTGTGAATTGATCTCACTGGCGTATTTGCTCTTGTCGGTATAGACGAAAGTTATGGGCATTACGGGCAAAGCCTCCGTACCAAGACGCGTGCGCCTGGCTGCCGAACATATATTTCGGAATCACGTTGTAGTCGGCGACCGCAAGCAGGTCGGCATCCTGGTGCAGATCAATAATCCTCTTCGCCATCATGACGCTGCCGCCGAATTGGGCTTGGACCGTGATGTTTGAATTTTGTTTCTCGAAGATTGCGTTGACTTCGTTGAAAGGCGCCGCCAACGTATCTGCGGCGAATATCGTCAAAACGATAGGTTCGGCTGTCGCGCCTCGGAAACCGCGATTGATGCACCGATAAGAAAACTACATGCACCCAGTGCAACGCGTGTCGTAGGGATCATGATTATCACCTTTTGGTAGGCTGCCGGATTTTACCCATTGAAAGCCCGGCGCGCCATCATCGCGGACGGGACACGGGGTCGCCTAATGGCAGATTTTGTTGCGGAAGTCAGCGATTTAGACTGTGCGGCTGGGGCGCGTAGTTCTGCAACGACCTCTGATTTCCGCCCCTTGAAGGAGCGGGGATCGACCGGCCGGTGGACTGAGATAGCTGACTAAGCAAGACATGCAGCGGCTACTGGGGGCGGTCGCGCGACCAGCTTTGCAAGACGGCGAAGGTTTTATGCAATGGCGGCGAGCGTCATCTTGAGCGCCGCATAGGCCATGTAGCCGCAGCCGCCCGGGGCGCAAAATGCGCTTGAGATGGGCAAACAGCATCTTCACGCGCTTGCGATTGCGGCGCGACTGCTCGAATGCGGCGGTGCCGGCTAGCTCGGGCGACATCGCGGGCGTCCTCGTGAATGCTGCGCGGGCTTTTGCGCTCAGGTGCCTTTGGACAGCAGCGCGGCTTCAGCGGGCAAGGGCGGCAGTCCGAGGTCCTTGCGCGATAGAGCAATGTGGTCTCGTCATGGATTCGGCCCGTCGTGTACAACAGCTTTCCTTACGGGCAAACATAGACATTACGCCCCTTGTCGAATGCGAAGTCCTGCCGGCTCAATGAGCCCGTCCTCGCGCCCTGGCTTGTCGATGACCGTAATGTGCGGGGCGATCTTCTTGTCGTTGACTATCCAACTGAGCGTCTCTGCCGAGCCATAGGGCGTGTCGGCGGCCAGACACGTGGGCTTGAGATCGAACCGCGGCTCCGTCCGCTCGATCATGGTCTTCGCGGCACTGACCTCGGCTTGACGAATGGCACGGGAAGCTTCGACATCGACGATGATACCGAACTTGACGTCGATGAGATAATTGTCGGCGTAGGCGAAGAAAGCCGGCCCGCGCATCGCGTCGGTCCATTGCGCCGCCGGATCGGAGGGCGAGACAAACTTCGGCGTGACTTCGCGCCCATTTTTCAGTTTTTCTACTTTTTAGACGAGGATCAATACGAAAAGCATCCGCCCTGCCGCTTCAATCCTAGAATTCCGGATAAAGTCCCAGCTCTGGGATGAAAGGTACCGGCTAAGTCTATGCTGTGGGTATTTTGATGTGAGCTGCAGGGCGCGCGCGACGGTGTCAACGCCGGAAAATATTGGCGGATTATTCCTACCTTCGGCTACGACAAAATATGGTTGTCAAGTTCCGCCGGTGGGGCGGCTCCGCGGTATTCGAGAGAGGGCTGGTATGAAGATTCAACAGCTGTTTATCACTCTGGCGGTTACACCTGTGCCTTCGCGCTCCCTGGTAGCCTCCCGGCGTTCACGCAAACGACAGACGCCGGCAAAGCGCTGGTCACCAATGGGGCACTGCAGCAGGCCATCCACGACTATATTCTTACGCATCCAGAAGCTCCGATTCAATCGCTGCGTAGCGCCAAGGAACATGAGGAAATTCGGGTCGGCGGGCAAAACAAGGCGCTCGTTACGTGGGCTGAAAAAGGACCTTGTCGATGACCCTAATGCGCTTAACGCGTATGGAAATTTCGGCGCGTAGCGTTCCGTGACGAAGCGCCGTAGAGCGGCAACGTTGCAAAGCGCGGGTCTTTGCTGCACTGCCGTTGGTTTCTTATTCTGCAGGTTTTCGGACATCGAAAATACCCGAGTGACGTTCGCTTACGGGTGCAAAGCAGCCATCGACGGGGGAGCATTCGATATCGCCTTTTGATCCCTTCAGTGTCGTCGATCGACGTGTTTTGCCGCGATGCAATGCTTGGCTTTTGGCATTCCGCAGGTCGGTCATCAATGGTTTTGACAGCGATAGGGGACTAATAACCCGCGCTCTTGGCCTTAAGCCCGGTTCCGTGCTGCTCGCTCTCTTGCCGCAGATAGGCGACGATGTCGCGGCGTGCGATCGGATCGGGAACGCTGACCGGCATTTTCACCCCGGGAATGAATTTCGTCGGACTTGCAAGCCAGCGGTTCAGATTGTCCGCCGACCAAGTCAGGCCAGCGCTTCTAAGCCCAGGTGAGTAATCGTAGCCGGCCGCCGTGCCGGCGCGCCGGCCGAACACGCCGCGGAGCCGCGGCCCGTACTTGTTGGCATCGAGCGCATGGCAGGTGGTGCATTGCTCCTTGAAAAGGTCCCGGCCGTCGGCAGGATCGGGCGGATTGCTGGCGAGAAAGCGCGACAGGTCTTTCGCATTCCGCGGATCGGCTGAGCGGAAGAAGGTGTAGCCGAGCGTCAACTGCGCGATGCCGCGCATGTCGGGGTCCTTGCCGAACGCCGGATCGACGTAGAACACCACCGGCATTTTGACCTTCTGGTGGGCGTCGAGCCGCTCCTCTGTGAAGCAAAAGCACTGGATCTTGTTGAAATAGATGCCGCTGCGCAGCGGCGTAACGTTGAAGGTGGCATGGCCGACGATCGATTGGTTGCTCAGATTCTCGGCGGTGAAATACACCAGCTTCTGCTCACCAAGATGCACGGTCACGGCATTCTGGTCGGGCACAAAGCGCCACGGCAGGCCGGGCGTGACGTTGGTATCGAACGCCACCGTGATGGTCTGTTTGGAAATCTTGGCGGTGTCGGCAGCGACCCGCTGGGTAGTCCCTGCAAGCCCGGTTGCGGCGCAGAACATACGGTACAGCGTCGGCGAATAAGCGACCAGCACGCACATGATGCCGATCGCGACCAGGCAGGGCGCGATTATCATCAGGTTTTTGCGTTGCCGAAGTTCCATCATCGATAGCCTCACACCGGATGGCATTCACGCGCGCCACCACATTAGCGCGTCGGGCCGCGCGGAACGCCTGAACTTTCATAGTGTCCGCAAGACGATGGTGCGCTGCGGCCTTTTGTCCGGATAAGGAAAACGTCTAGTCGCGCGCGACAGCCGATCCCGCTGGCCGCCCGTCGATACTGAGCAATGATGCCGCAACAAGGCTCGTTTGGCCGACGGCGAGTGTTGTGATTGGACTCCGCCCAAGTCACATCGTTCTTACGATCTGAGCGGCAGCCAATGCCAGTTCGTTTCGGGTCGCGGGACGTTGGGCGGCGCAGCGGTCTGGAATCGCAGCTTCCAAGCGCCGTTGGCGCTAGCAGGCTGTTGAAGAAGTCTTTGCGCGATGTGCGATGAATGGGATTTCGTCACCGCTGATGAGGCAGATTTCACCTTCGAGCGATCCATCCTGTTGCAGTTCGGCCCAACCGTCGCCGCTGGCTGGCTCCATTTCGTCGTTTCCCTCCCAGCTGAACTGGATGGCATCGCCGTCGCAGGAGCCATGGATGGAGCCGGTGAGGCAATCGAAGACGAACTCGCCTGCGACCGCATCGAACAGGATGTAGGCGCCCGCCACGGCCATGTCGTAGCCTGGGGTCTCGACGACGCGCCATCGGCCCCGGATGCTCATGCCGGCGCCGTCAGAAGCTTGGGCAACCGGACCAGATTGTAAGCCGCCAGCGCCAGCGTGAAGGCGGCGTCTACCCGGTCTCGGCAGCGCAGCTTCACCTTGGCCAGGCCGGCAGAGCTTTTGATCCAGCCGAACACCTCTTCGATGCGCTTGCGGCAGCGTTGGCTGATCTCGTAGCCGATGTGTCGTGTGGTGCGACCGTCGACTGCCGTCTTGCGGGGTATTCCTGTCTTGCGCACATGTCCGTCGATTGCGATGTGCGGCGTGACTAGCCGATCTCTCAAATCGTGCACGAACTGGGTGACGTCATAGGCCTTGTCCGCACCGAGTGTGATCCGCCGCCGTCGGCGGCCTCGAGCGTCAATCAGGTCCAGCGCCGTCTCCCGCTCGGCCGTGCCCGTGGCCTGACTGACGGTGCCGCAAACCGCCAGGCCATGACGGTTCTCGATCAAGGCATGCCCCATATAGCAAAGCTTGGCCGGCTGTCCGTCCCCCTTCTTGTAGAGCCGGGCTTGCGGATCGGTCGTGCTGTGGTGCGTCTCGTTCGAACGCTTCTCCTTGTGGAAGTTGCGTTCGGCGTTGCGGCCCGGACCCTGGCTGTCGTTGTCGCTGCCGTCCTTCTTGCGGAAACTCTTGATCGAGGCCCACGCCTCGATCAGCGTACCATCGACCGAAAAGTGATCGCTCGACAGCAACCGCTTAACCTTAGGCTGCGCCAGCACCGCCGAAAGAAACTTCGCGGCTATCTCCGCTGCCAGGAGCCGATCACGGTTCTTGGAGAAGACGGAATGGTCCCAAACCGGATCATCGATGCCGACACCGACAAACCAGCGGAACAGAAGATCGAACTCCAGCCGCTCCATCAGTTGGCGTTCCGAACGGATGCCATAAAACGCCTGCAGCAGCATCGCCCGCAAAAGCTTCTCCGGAGCGATCGATGGCCGTCCAAAGTCCGTATAAAGCTCGTCGAACACTTTCGATAGCTCGCTCAAAGCCGCGTTCGCTATTCCCCGTATCGGGCGCAGCGGATGATCGCCTCGAACGCGCGCTTCCAGGTTCACATAGCTGAACAGCGATCCAGTCCGCTCGTCCGAACTGTGCATCCCCAATCTCCCGATTCGATATAAATCCAGAGAATCACTTCCAATCCCATCCCGCTAGAGACTTCTTCAACAGCCTGCTAGAGTCAGACTCGTCAGCAAGATCCGGTCGCTAGATCGATCCGGTTCGCAAGGAACTTTACCCAAAAAGCGACTTGCCAAATTGTCGCAATTAGACCTTCGTTGTCCGCTGGGATTGGCATGCGCCATGAGAGATTTCGAGCGGCGGCAAATCAGTTACGCGGCGCTGTGGTCGGTGATTTGCCTTGGGGGCGGATCCATAGCAATTGCGGTCCTGTATCTCGCAACGGGCAGCCAATCATTGGGCCAGTGGTTAGCCGCGCTCTGTAGTGGGTAGCTGTAACAAACCGCCTACCCGGCGGCGATTTGCTCTGATCTACTCCACCCAGAGCCTAAATTCGGAGCCGGGGCACGCTTTGGGAACTCAGTGCGACCACGAATGCTACCTGTTAGAGCCGTAAGATGATCGGTCTGAGGCAATGCATTCGCTCAAGGCTCTCCAGGAGTTAGGCTTCGTCGTTGGGTCGCGATCTACGGCTGGGCGATGTGCCAGGCGCCATTGAGGAAGCCGTCGCCGGTGATGTCGCCCGGCTTCTTGTCGTTTTTCCAATTGTAGAGTGGATGGCCTTTATAGGTCCACTGCTTGCTGCCGTCGTTGCGGGTAATCATGCCGTAGTCGCCCATCGCCATCGAACCGGCTGCGACCTTCAAGGGCGGCCAATTACCCGCGCACGCGCCGTTGCAGGCCGACTTCCCGCCGGAGTCTTTGTCGAAGACATACAACGTCATGCCGTGGTCGTTGGTAAGCACTTTGCCTTTGGCGCTATCGCCGATTTTAGTCGGCGCCATCGGCCCCATCTCCGCGTATGCCAAGGTCACGACTGTGGTTGCGGCGACGATCGCCAGCATGAATGATTTGCGCATCTTGTCCTCCTGATCGGCTCGACTGCGGGTGCGGCAACACTGGGATAACCCCGACCTGCGCCAGCCTATTCCGGCGCCGATTTGGTCAGCGTATTCGTACTATGCTATCGTTAGCATTAATGAGAAGGCTGCAACAATTTATTCGCACGCGATCGAAAGGTGGCTTTCTGGCCGTCTGTGTCGCCTATTCGTTTGCCATCCAGGCGATGATGGCGAGCGTCGGGCTTGGCATGTCGGTAGGAGCGGCGTCCGACCAGGCCGGCTTTGTCCTCTGCAGCTTTGCTTCCGGTCAAACCGCCGATGCACGGGGCGGTCACCAGCATAAGCCAGCCCCGGCGCCGCGATGTCCGTTTTGTTTCGTTGCCGCGCAAAGTGCCGGTCATGTCGCGACCGCGGGCGAAGCTCCAGCGCTTCCCGCTCATGCTCCCATACCGATTGCTGCGATTTCGCACCCGATTGGCGATGGGACATTCGCCCCGCAATTCCCCTGTCGGCAGGGTGAGTCCCGCGCTCCTCCTTCTAGCTCCGTCTGACGCTGAAACGTGCTTGGCCTCTGCCGAGCTTTAACTCATGCGCTTACGGAGATCATCATGCGCACTTTCTCGAAATTCGCTTTCGCGGCGTTATTGATCGGCTTTGCCGTTCCCGCCCTCGCTCAAGGAACCGGCGACGCTCCCATTACCGTCGAACAACCGTGGGCCCGGGCCACGCCAGCCGGCGTGACGACCGGCGCCGTTTATATGACGCTTGCCAACAAAACAGACACCGCCGATCGTCTCACCGCCGCGTCTTCGGATGTTGCCGGCAAGGCACAAGTTCACGAGATGGCGGTGGTCAACGGCATCATGCAAATGCGCGAGCTCCCTGATGGGTTGGCGATTCCGGCCGGTGGATCGATAACGCTCAAGCCTGGCGGCTACCACGTGATGCTGATCGGGTTAAAGAAACCGCTGATCGCAGGCCAGACCTTGCCGCTTATGCTGAGCTTCGCGAAAGCTGGAAATATCTCAATTACCGTTCCGATACAAGCCGTTGGGGCGACCCAAGGCAGTATGAGCGGAATGGGAGGGATGCAGGACAAGAAGCCGGGCGGCGTGGGCAACACGGAGATGAAATGATGCGCGCGCGGCAGTGGGTTATCACGGCCATCGCCGGCACCCTCGGCTTTGCCATGATGGCGCTCGTCCTCACACTCGCGATTGGGCAACGGCAAATTGCGCGGACGGGGGGTGTTGCCTCGATCGGCGGTCCGTTCACGCTGGTTGACGACAACGGCGCGACGGTGACCGACAAGACACTGTTCGGCAAGCCGTACGCGATGTACTTCGGCTACAGATATTGCCCGGACGTTTGCCCGACGACGCTGTTCGACCTGACGCGCTGGATCAAGGCGCTGGGGCCTGATGCCGATAAGCTCAACTACGTGTTCGTAACGGTCGATCCCGAACGAGACACGCCGAAGCTGATGCACGAATACCTGGCATCCTTCGACAGGCGCATCCGCGGCTTCACCGGCACGCCGGCACAGATCGCGAAGATCGCGAAGGAGTATCGCATCTACTACAAGAAAGTCCCGACCGGCAACGGCAATTATCTTATGAACCATTCGGCCATCATTTATCTGATGACAGCCGATGAGAAATTCGACACGATGATTCCCTATCAGGAGAAGGACTCCGTGGCACTCGCCAAGCTTAAAAATCTTGTGACGACAGCGCCATCGTCCTGATTGGCGTTGAACAGTGGCCGCACAAGCCCCCTGGTTCGAGATAGCCGACGATCTGCCGGCGATACGTGAATACCCCCGGTGGCGGAATGACTCGAGCACACACTGTTTTGATCTCCGGTTTAGGGGTGGCCGGGCCGCCCCTCACCTTCTGGCTAAAGGCGGCTGAATTTCAGCCCATACTTATTGAGCATGCGCCGGCGCTCCGGAGCGGAGGCTACGTGGTCGATTTTTGGGGACTCGGCTACGATATAGCCGAGCGCATGGGGCTCGGCGACGAGTTCAACCGCATCGGCTACCACATCCGCGAGATGCGAATTGTCAATCAACATGGGAAACAGATTGCGGGCTTCGGAACGACTGTCTTTCCCGAATTAATTGGCGGGCGTTATGTGACGATCGCGCAACGCGTTATCGCGTCTTCTGATCAAAAAGCTCGCAGGCGACGCGGAAATTATTTTCGGAGACGAAATCCGGACCTTGCGAGAGTGGAATGATTGCGTCGATCTGGAGTTCGAGCAGGCAGGCAAGCGCAAGTTCGATCTGGTCGTGGGAGCGGACAGTCTGCATTCGAAAGTTCGTAGTCTGGTCTTTGGTCCGCACGATCGTTTCGAGAAGCGATTGGACTACATGGTCACCGCCTCCGAGACAACAGGTTATCGGCCCCGGGATGACGGCGTGTATGTGATGTTCAGCGATCCGGGCCGCATGGTGGGCCGGGTCACGTTGCGGGATGATCTGACGCTGTTTCTATTCGTCTTCACTCTCGACGCTGTCGAGCTCGGAAGCCTTTCTGATCGTTCGGGGCATAAAGCGGTACTGCATGCGCGGTGTGGCGATAACGTGTGGGAGTGCCTGCGAACTCTCGATGCGTTGGAGCATACGAACGACCTTTACTTTGATCGAGTCAGCCAAGTCAGAATGCCGAAGTGGTCGAGAGGCCGGGTCGCACTTGTCGGCGATGCTGCCTACTGCGTATCCCTGATGGTGGGGCAAGGCTCGACACTGGTGATTACAGGTGCCTATGTGTTGGCCAGCGAGTTGAAAAAATCATCCGGGCGTCATATCGATGGCTTTGCCAATTACGAAAAGGTCTTGCGCGCGTTCATCGGCGTCAAGCAGCGAGGGGCCGAGCGCTTCGCTGGGGCCTTTGCGCCGAAGACCCGTTGGCGGTTATTTCTACGCAATCAAATCATCAATGTGGCAGCAATTCCGGGCTTCGCACGGATTACATTCGGCTGAAGCGTTATCGACAACCTCCAGCTTCCTGAGTATTCGTGGAACGAGTTTATCGGCCTAGAGCCTGTCCCGCCCCATCAAGCTCGCCGCCATTCGCATTGCAACCTTGTCAATCTCCATTGAAATGAATTAACAAAGATAGAATGAACACTAAGCGTTTCTCGCGGGTCGGACTCTTCCGGCTCTCGCTCCTTGCCATCGTCGTAGGCGTAGTGACCGGCTTCGGCGCGGTCGCCTTTCGTGCGCTGATCGGCCTGTTCCACAACCTTGCCTTCCTTAAGCTCTTCAGCTTCGCTTACGACGCCAGCGCCTTCACGCCACCGAGTCCGTGGGGCCCACTCGTTATTCTGGTCCCGGTCGTGGGAGGGCTTATCGTCACTTTCCTGATCGTCAATTTCGCGCCGGAGGCGCGCGGCCACGGCGTGCCCGAGGTGATGGACGCGATCTACTACAACAACGGCCTGATCCGACCGGTGGTGGCGCTCATCAAGTCGCTCGCCTCGACGCTGTCGATCGGCACCGGCGCAGCGGTCGGCCGCGAAGGACCGATCATTCAGATCGGCGCCGCGCTCGGCTCAACGTTCGGTCAATTGATCCAGATGGCGCCGTGGCAACGCATTACGCTGGTTGCCGCCGGCGCCGGCGCCGGGATCGCCGCGACCTTCAATACCCCGATCGGCGGCGTGATGTTCGCGATCGAACTGTTGATGCCGGAATTGAGCGCGCGCACGTTCCTGCCGGTCGCGCTAGCCACCGGCGTAGCGACGTTTGTCGGCCGCATCTTCTTCGGCATCCATCTGGCCTTCGCCATCCCGGCCACGCTGTTGACGTCGCAGCAGCCTGCCACGCTCGCGGCGGTGCTGTTGTTCGCGCTCCTCGGCGCGCTGATCGGAATCGCCGGCACCGCGTTCATCCGCGGTCTCAGCCTCGCTGAGGTCGTCTTCGAGAAAATCAAAAATCCGTATCTGCGCAATATCGTCGGCATGCTGGTGCTCGGCGTTCAGGCGCTAAAACCGCTCGGGTTTTCACTTGTCCTCCTTGTACCCGACCGAAAGTTTCGCCAGTCTGGCCTCCTCCTCAGCAAGCAGCTTGGTAATGGTCCGCCGCTTCGAGGGATCGCTCTCGGTTTTCAATAATTCGCGATAATGCTTGATATTGAGTTCGATAATCGTTCGTGCGGCGATGCTCATGGTCAGCCTCAGCAGCGGGCTGTTGGTGGCCATGCAAAGTTAATCATTCACCGGTTCAGACTGCCAAGGGGTCCCTTCCGGCAAAAGTTTGATCAGGATCAAAGATTCTGGAGATTTTTGCCGCAGAATTCTTTCACAGCTTCCAGCAAGGACGCTAAAGATGTCGAAAACTCCGACCCCATCGGGTGGCTTTGGGCCCTCCATTCAGGCGCTCGATCCTTGGACTCCTTCGGCCGGGCGAATGCGCCAACTGTTGACCGATGATGAACGCGCTCGTCTAGCCGTCATGTCGACCATCGTCCGATTCAAGAAGGGCGAGATCATTTACCAGGAGGGCGACCGCGCCGATGCGGTTTTCAACCTCAACTCTGGCATCGTGACGACCTATAGCAAAGCGCCACGCGGCCGTGAACACGTTGTGGCGTTTTTGCTTGCGGATGACCTTTTCGGCCTCTCTGCCGAGGGACTGTATACAAATTCGACAAGGGCTCTGACTGCCGTCACTGCCTACCGTTTGCCGGTGGCCGCATTACGAAGCCGCCTTACCAAGGACGCGGAGTTGGAGTTTCACATCATGTGCAAGCTGTGCCAGGAGCTGCGCCAGGCCCGGCACCACGCATTTTTGCTTAGCCAGAGAAGTGCCGTGACCAAGCTCGCGATGTTTTTGCAGCTGTTTGAACAACTCCAAATCGCCAAGGGCGAACCAGCGTCTGAAATCCATCTGCCAATGGACCGTTCGGACATTGGCGAATACACCGGGATCACGCTTGCCGCGGTCAGCAGGGGGTTTCGGACTCTGACCATTCGCGGAATCATCAAGGTCCGCGACCGGCATCATGTCCGAATCGTAGACCGTAGCGGCTTCGAAAAGATCACTGGCGACCCCCCACAATCGCCCACGCAACTGGTCGAGGCTGGCCGCAATTGAGCGTCGAGAATTTCCCGATGCCTGGCGAGACTCCAGGTGATGAAGCCATATCCGATGCGCGCAAACCTCCTTCGATCCAAATCGAAGCCCCATCAAGCCGCTCGCAATTCCGTTGGAGGCCTTCCGGTCCATCGTCTGAACGAGTGAGTGAAGGCACTGGGATCGGCGTAGCCGAGCAGCCAGGCTATCTCGGAAATCGGCAGATTCGGCTCTTGCAGATAGCGTTTGGCAAGCTCGAATCTGAGATCATCCAGCACGGCCAGAAACGACACGCCTTCCTCGGCTAGGCGACGTTCGAGGGTTCGGATGCTGACTGCGAGCCGAGCAGCGACTTCCGATAATCGGCCTTGGCCATGCGGCAATAATGGCGCCAGGGTATTTTCAACGGCCAGCCGCCAGGACCGTGCTTTAAGTCGTCGGCTGGACAGCGCCTCCTCGTAATATTTTATCAAAAGCTTGTTGAGATAGCTGTCCGCGCTGGCGATGGGCAATTGACCGGTCGAAGAAGCATACTCGATCTCATCAACATCGCTGCCGTAGACAAATTCACAACCAAAGTATGCAGCGATGTCGCCGGGCACTACCGTTCTTCGGTGGGCCAATTTGAC
>JASHXZ010000393.1 GCA_030043285.1 Xanthobacteraceae bacterium
AGATGACATCGGGCTCGCTGGCGCCGGCGCTGCCGCACATCAAGAGCGGCACGCTGCGCTGTATCGCGGTCAGCGCCGCGACGCGCTGGCCCGACCTGCCCGACGTGCCGACCATGGAGCAGGCCGGTTATCCGGACTTTGTCTCCGCGGTCGACTGCGTGCTGCTGGCGCCGGGCAAAACGCCGCCGGCGAACGTCAAATGGCTGGAGACCGAAACCTTGAAGATTCTGTCGACCAAGGAAACCAAGGACAAGCTCTACCAGGCCGGCTTCCTGGTGCGCGCCGAGGGCGCCGCCGCCGCGTGGGCGCGCGTCACCAAGGAGATCGATGAGTTCAAACGCATCATCGATCAGGCCGGCATCGAGAAGCTGTAAGCGCGCCGACTGTCAGCAGCGAAGCCGTCGACAGTCAGACGCTGCGCCGCCAGCGGGGCCTTTAGGGGCCCCAGTTGAACAGGTAGTTGATGCCGACCGTCACCAGCTGGATGTTGCGATTGTTGGTCGTGAAGACGTCGCCGGCGAGGATCGGGGAGGTGACCGGAACCGTGAACGAGGCATTGTCCAGGCCGACATAGTCGTATTCAAGCCGCGCGGTCCAATTATTGGTGAAGGCCCACTCGATACCGGCACCGGCCGTCCATCCGGTATTGGTGTTGTTGTTGGAGAACGACACCGAGGAGCCGGTCGCCAGATTCGTCACGGTGAGATTGTTGCTGCCCACCCATGCGGCGCCGCCCTTGCCATAGAACAGCACGCGGTCGACCGCGTAGCCGAACCGGCCGGTCAGTGTGGTGAGCCAGCGGCCGTCGTTGCTGCCCTGGACAGTCGTGCCCAACACCGTGACGGAATTGTTGTTGTTGGCAAACCAATCGAAGTCGCCCTCGACACCGACGACGAAGCCGCCGCCGAACTCGTAGTTGGCGCCGACCTGACCGCCGCCAACGAAGGTCGCGTTGTCATTGGCGCTCCAAGTGCCGCCGAGCAAGGTGTCGCTCACCGCGCCGTTGTTCCAGCCCGCGCCAGCGTTGCCGCCGATATAAAACCCGGTCCAGCTGAACGGCGGCGGCACGATGACTGGAGGCGCCTTATAGAGCGGTGCAGGAGCAGGCCCGAGATCGGCCGCCTGAGCTCCGGCCGACAGCCCCACCAGCAATGCCGAAAGTGCAGCCGAGCGAAACAGCTTTTGCATTGGTCCGACCCTCCACATGCGAATTTTGATGATTCGCTTGTACGGGCCAAAAGTGGCAAAGCCTCTAACAAACAAAGTATAGTCTCACCGAAACCTGCGCTCAGTGATAAAACAGCAACAGGGCAGGCTAATATCTTGAAAGGCTTGCGCTAACGGAATCCAGGGAGGTGCAATCTGCGCGCCGCGGAACTCGCTCTATACCAAAGGGTGATTAACTATACCAAGGTATATGAGGACCCTCTCGCATCGGTTCTGATTGTTTGCTCTGCGCTTGCGCGGGGACCGGTCGGCCCAATTAGGCCTTACGTCAGTGCGCCATCGGCGCTGAAGAATGGAAACGGGCCGTCGAAATCGCCGATCGGCACCAGGTGCGTCGCGATCGTGCCGAATTCTTCGGCGCCGGCCAACCAGACGTGCAGATGAAAGGCAGGCGGCTCGACCGTAAGCGAAGGCGGCAATCGGCCATCGAGATCGAGCGCGACGGCGTGATTGGGCGCCGGGCAAATCGTGGCCGCGATGCCGGCAAATGTCGTCGCGATGGTGCGGTGAATATGACCGGCGGCGACCAATCGCGCCCGTTTATGTTTGCGCACGATGACGGCAAGGTCGCCGGCATTGCGCAGATTTTGCGCGTCCATATGGCCGATACCGGTCGCGAATGGTGGATGATGCAGAAAAATGAGCGCCGGCCGGCGTTGTGCGCTCGACGCCGCGAGCGCGGCGTCGAGCCACGCCAAGGTCGTGGCGTCGAGTTCGCCGCGACCGGCGCCGGGGACGACGGAATCGAGCAGCACGACATCGACGGCGCCGATCGTACGCTTCAGATTGAGCGCCGCGCCGGTCGGCGCATAATTCTGCTCCGGCAGTGCCGCCCGAAACGGTTCGCGGCCGTCGTGATTGCCCGGAATAGCCGCGAACGGCAGCTCCAGCTTTGCCAACAGACCGGCGAGATGGTCGTAGGCGGCCGGCAGCGGCGCATCGACGAGATCGCCGGAAATCACCACCAGATCGGGCCGCGGCGCAAAGCGGTTGAGCTCGCGAATGCATCGGGTGAGGGCAGCCGCCGTATCGACGTGGCCGTACGCCAGTTCACCGGGCGGCTTGATGTGGAGATCGGAAATCTGGGCGATCAGAGTGCGCGCGCTCACGTCGCATCTCCCGGCAACAGGCGGATGGCGGCCGGCTCGACCGCCAAGCCGACGCGATCGCCCACGGCAAGCGCAATCGCGTTCGGCACGTCGGCAGTCATGACCTTGGCGGCGGCGGCGCTGATCAGGACGCGCTGCCGGTCGCCGAGAAAGCTCACGCTGTCGACCAGTCCGACGAGGGACGCGCTTTCGGCCGGAACGATGGCGATCGCTTCCGGGCGGATCATGGCGATGGCCTGGCCGTGAATTGCGCCGTTGGCCACCGGCAACGTGCCGCCGGGCAGCACGAGCGTCGCGCCGTTGCAGGCCGCCTCGATCAGATTGGCGGCGCCGACGAACTCCGCGACGAACTTGTTCGCCGGCGCAAAGTAGACGGCGCGCGGCGTGCCGATCTGCGCGATCTCGCCCTTGCGCATGACCACGATGCGATCGCCGAGCGCCATCGCCTCGGCCTGATCGTGCGTCACGTAGATCGTGGTGATGCCGAGTTTCCTTAACAGCCGGTTGAGCTCGCCGCGCAGCCGTTCGCGCAACGCGGCGTCGAGCGCGGTGAGCGGCTCGTCGAGCAGCAGCACGCTCGGCTGCACCACGACGGCGCGCGCCAGCGCCACGCGTTGGCGCTGGCCGCCGGACAGTTGATCGACCCGGCGGCGCTCCAAACCTTCGATGCCGGTCAACGCCACCAGGGCGGCGACGCGTGTCTTGCGCTCGGCTTCGCCGACGCCGCGGATTTTGAGGCCGTACCCGATATTGTCGGCGACATTCATGTTCGGAAACAGCGCGTAGGATTGAAACACCATGCCGACATTGCGCCGTTCGATCGGCACGCCGGTGACGTCGGTATCGCCGAACAGCACGCGGCCGCCGGGATCGGGCGTTTCAAGGCCGGCGATGATGCGCAGCAGCGTGGTCTTGCCGCAGCCCGACGGGCCGAGCAGCACCGCGGTCTCGCCGCGCCCGACCTCGAGCGCGACCGGTGCCAGCGCCCGGGTGCCGTCGGCAAAGGTCTTGCCGCAGTCGATTACGCGCAGCGCGACGCCGTGGCCGCTCATTGGTGCCGCCCCGCCGGGTCGTTACGGTAGCCGGCGAAAATCTGCATGGCGACGAGCAGTGGAACGATCATGACGAAGAACACCAGCGTGTAGGCCGAGGCGATTTCCAGCCGCATCGAGGCGTAGCTGTCGGCGAGTCCGACCGGCAGCGTCTTGGTCAACGGCGTGTGCAGCATCCAGGTCAGGTTGAATTCGCCGAGCGACAGCGTCACCACCATCAGCGAACCGGCCAAAATTCCCGGCCGCGCGTTGGGCACGATCACGTCGCGGAAACGCCGCAACGGCGAGGCGCCGAGCGACGCCGCGCTCTCGTCGAGCGTCTTGACATCGGTTGCGGCGAATATCGCCAGCACCGACCGGACCATGAACGGCAGCGTGAACACGACGTGACCGACCATGATAAACAGCCATGAGCGCCGGAAGCTGCTCAGTCCGCCGTAGGTCAGCAACAACGCCAGCGCGATCGCCAGGCCGGGAATAGCAAGCGGCAGCGTGATGATCTCTTCGACCACACGCGACAGCCGGCCGCCGCGCAGGTGCAGACCGTACGCGGCGGGAACGCCGACGACGAGCGTCACGCCCAACGTGGCAAGCGCAATCACGAACGAGCGCAGTATCGTATCGGCGTAGAGCTGCCACACCTGCTGCACCCATTGCAGCGTCAGGCCGGAGCGGATGCCGCGAAAATAGTTTGCCGTGACGCCCGCCAGCATCGACTGCACGGCCGGCACGATCAAAAAAGCGGCGACCAGAAGCGTGAACGTCAGCTGGGCGGCAAAAATGGCGCGCGCACGCATGTCGCATTCAGCCGTTTGCCGCCACGGTGTTGCCGCCGTAGATGCGCGCCAGCGCCAGGATGGCCCAGGTCACCAGGCCAAGGCCGACCGATAACGCCGCGGCGGTAGCGATGTTCGCCGACAGCGTGAACTCGGTGTAGATCAGCATCGGCAGCACGTCGATGTCGGTAGCGAGCGTGAACGCGGTGCCGAACGCGCCCATCGCGGTGGCGAACGCGATGGCGCCCGAAGCGATCAGCGCTGGCGCAAGCGCCGGCAGGATGATGTCGCGATGGATCGCCCACGATCCGGCGCCGAGTGTGCGCGCGGCCTCTTCCAGGCTCGGATCGAGTTTTTCAACCGCCGCCATGATGGTCAGGATCACGCGCGGAATGGAAAAATAGAGGTAGCCGAGAAACAAGCCGGCCAGCGAATAGGCCAGCACCAGTTTTTGGCCAAACAGCGCCAAGGTGATGTCACCGAGCAATCCCTGGCGTCCGGCCAAGAGGATGATCAGAAAGCCGATCACGACGCCGGGGAAAGCGAGCGGCAGGGTCAGCATGGCGACAAGAAGCGCGCGGCCGGGAAACCGGCGCCGCTGCAGAAAAAGTCCGCTCACGGTCGCGATCAGCAGCGTGGCGACGGTGGTGGCGAGCGCCAGCAGCACGGTATCGAGCAGACTCGCGGCATAGCGCGGCTCGAGCACGATGGCTGCATAAGCGGCGATGCCATGGCGGCCGCTGGCGCCGATCCAAACCAGCCGCGTCATCGGCAGCACGAAGAAGGCCGCGACCACGACGGCAAGCGGCAGCAAACAGATCCGGATGAAGGCGGCCTTGGTCATAGGCGATTGCGCCCCGCCTGCGGCCCACGCGCGCGGCGGGCCGGAGCGCAATGATGCCTCATCGCACCTCGGCGAGGTAGCGGGCAGTGAAGGCGTTTTGCACCGATTCCATTTTCGCCCAATCCACGCTCTTGGCGCGGGCGTAGTCGGCCGCCGGCAGGAATTTGTCTTGCAAGGATTGCGACAGCTTGATCGGCCGCGCCGGCCGCAAATAAGCGTTGGCCCACATTGACTGGCCCTTGTCGGACAGGAAATAGTCCAAAACCTTCTCGGCCTTCGCCTTGTCGGGCGCGTTCTTGACCAAACTCGTCACGTAGGGGAACACGACCGTACCCTCGCACGGGATGACGAAAGCGAAATTGCCCTTCTCGTTGTATTTCGCCCGGTAAGCATTGAAATCGAAGTCGAGCAGAATCGGGATTTCGCCGGACACGACGCGCGCATACGACGTCTGCTTCGGCACGATCGGCTCGTTCTTGTGCAGCGCCTTGAAGAAATCGAGCGCCGGCGTGAAATCGCTCGCCGTGCCGCCGAGCGCGTTGTTGATCGCGACCGCGCCCACATAGCCGACAGCGGCCGACGACGGATCGAGATAGCCGACCATGCCCTTGTACTGCGGCTTGAGGAGATCCTTCCAGCACGCCGGGACCGGCGCGCCGCCGAGCGCATCGACATTGACGAACAGGCCGAGCGTGCCGGAATGGATCGCGGTCCAATCGCCGTCGGGGTCCTTCAGTCCGGCCGGCACGTCGTCCCAGCCCTTCGGCTTGTACGGCTCGATGACGCCGTCGGCCTTGGCCTTCATGCCGAAATTCACGCCGTAATACGCGACGTCGGCGACCGGATTATTTTTTTCAGCGATGAGCTGCGCCAGCGTCTGCCCGGAGTTCTTGTTGTCGAACGGGATGTCGTAGCCGAGATCGGCCTTGATGCTCTTGAGCATGGTGGCGAAGTCGGCCCATTGCGGCGGGCAGTTGTAGCAAATGACATCGGCGGCTTGCGCCGGCGCGCCCAAGATCAGGGTCATCGCCGCCGCCAGCGCGAATGCCGCGAACCGCTTGTTCATCGTCGAACTCCGGAAGGGCCGTGGAACCGCACAAAAATCACGCGCACGATACCATTGCATTTCGATGACAGGTACGGCTTGAAGGAGCGTTATCCGCAAGACGACTGCCGCCATCTTGAGCCGCCATGCCGAAGCCAAAAGCCACACAGCGTGCCCGCTTCGCCGTCGTCGCCGCGGTGACTCTGACTGTCGCCTCGACCGCGCGCGCGGCGGCGCCCGCCGACTATCCGACCCGGCCGATCACGATGGTCGTGCCGTACCCGCCCGGCGGCGGGAATGACGTGATCGCGCGCCTTGTCGCGGCGAAGATGAGCCAAAGCCTCGGCCAGCCGATTGTGATCGAGAACCGCGCCGGCGCCGGCAGCACCATCGGCACCCGCGACGTGGCACGCAGCGCGCCGAACGGCTACACGCTCCTGATCGCGACCAGTTCGCTCGCCATCAATCCGTCGCTCTATCCGGACGCCGATTACGATCCGCAAAAGGATTTCGCGCCGATCGGCCTGATTGCCGCCAGCGCCAATCTGGTTCTGGTGCGGCCATCGCTGCCGGCGCATTCGATCGCCGAATTGATCGCGCTCGCCAAACAAGCGCCCGGCAAGCTCGATTTCGCCTCGACCGGCACCGGCACCAGCACGCATCTCGCCGCCGCCTTGTTCGGCACCATGGCGGGCGTCGCGCTCACCGCGATTCCCTACAAGGGCGTGGCGCCTGCAATCACCGATCTTCTCGGCGAGCACGTCGATCTGATGTTCTGCCCGACCGCGAGCGTCGTCGGCCTGGTGCACGAAGGCAAGCTGCGCGCGCTCGCGGTAACGTCCGCCAGGCGCTCGGCGCTGTTTCCGCAATTGCCGACGGTTGCTGAAGCAGGCTTGGCCGGCTATGCGGCCGAGCTGCATTACGGCATCGTCGCGCCGGCCGACACGCCGCGGCCGATCGTGGACAAGCTCAACGCCGCGCTCAATGCGGCGCTGGCCAACGCCGACGTGAAAAGCCGCCTCGCCGTCGACGGCGCCGAGGTACTGCCCGGCACGCCCGAGGCCTACGCCGCCGATATCGCCGCCGAACAGGCGAAGTGGTCCGCGGTGATCAAAAAGACCGGCGTCACGGCGCAGTAGGATGCTCCGCAGAGTCCGACGGTTGCGCCAAGCTATTCTACTTGTTTAACGTGTTACGGCGAGCAATACTGCCGCGCCTCAGCGAGGGGCTGAAGCCAATGCCAAACCTATTGGACGTGCTGCATGCAGTCTGGCGCCTTGTGGAGCGTGCCGGGCCTGTAATCCTTTTGCCATTGCTTATCGGAGCTGTCATTGGGGCAGCGAGCACGTACGTGTGGGATACACATAGGGTTTTGTTGACTCAAGAAGAAATCGATTCCGCACGGCAAGAAACAAG
>JASHXZ010000394.1 GCA_030043285.1 Xanthobacteraceae bacterium
TAATTTCCCTCGCCACCGCGGTGTTGCCGGTTGCCGAAACGTTTGTGTAATAGTTGATCCACGAGTACGACCAGCCCGGCTGCTGGGGCGTAGCGGCCAGGCTGCCAAAAAATCCCGGGATCCAGAAGCTGACGCCGTCCTCGTCGGCTCGGGCGATCGTCGCCGCGGAAGCGTAGAGCGCCAAGGCAAGGCATGCCGCTACTGCACGAGACCGAACATGCGATCGGGCAATCGATCCGTCACCTGCCGCGTCAGCAGGATCGCAAGCTGCCGTCATGTTCGTCCCCCCGTATGGTGCCGATGTTGTCTCCCAAAGGGCACTCGAATCTTGGCGCGCAGGATTTTGGCGCGCAGGGAGCTTAGCTGGGAACGGCGATGACGCTGCCATCAAGAAGACTTGGGCCGCGGTCGACCCTGGGGAAAACCCAGGGAATCCTGGATGAGTGTGTTTCGTCGGTCACATGCGATGTGATGCTTTGGAATAGTAACGATATACCTTCGTATAGTTTATGACGCGCATCATGGATTGCCGACTGGAACTAAAAGCGCCCAAAACCGCGTAGCAGCTCCGTCTGCCTTCGCCGGCACTAATCAAAAGCAAAAATGCGTTTCCAGTCGTCCTTCATGCTGACGACGGTCCAACCATCCCTCTTCGCCTCATCGTACAGCGCCTGCGTAAAGGTGCCCACCTTCGAATCGGGCAGTTCCTCCGCTGGACCATAAGCGTATTCGCGCTGCGCATCATCGTGGAGCACCAGCATCATGAGACGCGCGCCAGCGCCGGCTCCCGTGTATTCCAGCATTTCCCGGTCGCCGGTCGAGTTGCCAAATGCTGCGCACGGACGGCGGCCGATCTCCAGGTGAATGCCCTCAGGTTTGCCAGCGTTGTTGTCGTTGAGCAGAAGCTTGGGCTCCTTGGTCAAAAATGGCTTGCCGTTTTTGTCATAACCGTACTTCGTGCCGCCCGCTGTACCGACAACCTGCTCGGGTGGAATGCCGTAGACTTGCTGCGAATAGATTCGCACGAAGTCCTGGCCGCCGCCGGTCACGATGTATGTCCTAAAGCCATTGTCGCGAAAATATTGCAAGACCTCCTGCATCGGCTGATAGGTCAGTTCGGTGTAAAGACGATTCCAGCGCGGGTGCTTGGCGGTCGCGATCCATTTATTCGCTTCGGCTTCGAACGCCTCCACCGACATGCCGGTCAATGTCGCCGCCAGAATGTCCTCGAGGTCGTGCAGCGATAGTTTCGCCATCGCTTCGCGGTTGCCGGACAGCACGGTCTTGAAAGGCTCGCGGTTCTTGAGTTCGGGTTTCTGCGCAACCACCGCCGGCACCCGTTCCAGGCAATAGACGACTTGCGTGTACATGGGGTGCTCGACCCACAGCGTACCGTCCTGATCGAAAGTCGCAATTCGCTGCTCGGGCGGGACGAATTTCGAGCCGTTCCGATCGGTCGTGGCATGGACGAAATCGAGGATTGCCTGTTTCGCGGGACCTTCATTCCAGGACGCCAACGGCTGACCTGGTGATCCCTGCGCCTTCGCCGAACTAACGAACGCCCTGGAGGCAAGTGGGAGGACTGCGAAAGTCGAAACCAACTTGCGCCGGTTGATAGGTGCCATCGCTGATCTCCACCATTAGCTGATCCCGCCGGCGGCTCGGAGGGCTTGTGGCCGGCCGAAACGCCGCTTGGATGCGCGGAGTGTTGGGAACCAATTAGGATGCGTTCTGAGCGGATTCCCGCGGCTTCATCGATGGTTCATCGCCGCAGTATTGCGTACGCAACTTGCCAGCACAGTCGCGCCGCTTCCCGCCTCACGGCATTGCCTGAGCGTGCCGTATGCGCACTCCAGACCGCTGCCGGTCTGCAGGCACCAAGGATGGTGCTGGTAGCTCCCTTGCGCGAACGCGGTTGGTGCGCCAATCACGACGGAAAGAAAAATCGTCAGAAAAAGTCCTGCTCCGATGGTTCGCGTCATCGCACTCTCCATGGCGCCTCAACCCAACGATTCTCTGCCACGCTGTAAAGTAGCGCGGCAATTAGACGGTGGTCCGACGTCGAGATACCTACGTTCATTCTACAGATGTCAGCTGCGGCCCCCTGACATATTTGCTTTCGGATAGGCCAGTAGCGTTTCCGAATTACCGCGTTGCAGCGCGCTTCTCAAGACAATGAGCCGTCAATCGATGTCGTTCAGAACGCGAAGAGTCGTCGTGGTTGATTTCACTGCAAAACGGCAAAAAATCAAAAATTCGAGTTTGCAAAATTTTTTCACACACGCGGTTAGACCATCAGATAGCGGCATTGGACCACGGCCCAATATGCGCGCGGCAAATCACAACTAAAATGAGCCATTACAAATACGACTTAAACGATGCGCCAGAGATCTTGCATCCGTTGCCGTACGTCCCGTCCGACGGCTGCGTGAGGGAGGGTTGATCTTGGATCGCAGGGGCTTATTCAAAATGATCTTCGTTCCCGGCGGCACGTTTCGCATGGGGTCTGACAGGCATTATCCGGAAGAATCGCCCGTCCACCGCGTCACTGTGGACGGATTCTGGATCGACAGCACGCCGGTGACCAACCGGCAATTCAAGGACTTCGTCCGCGCCACCGGCCACGTCACCTTTGCGGAAATCCCGCCCGATCCCAAGAACTATCCGGGCGCGCTGCCCCACATGCTGTATTGCGGCTCGCTCGTCTTCACGCCGCCGCATCGTCCGATCGATCTGAGAAACTTTGGCGCGTGGTGGAGGTACCTGAGCGGCGCCAACTGGCGTCATCCGTGCGGCCCGAAGAGCAACATCCACGGCTTGGATAATCATCCTGTCGTGCATGTCGCCTACGCGGATGCGCTCGCTTACGCAAAGTGGG